>CAZZFT010000011.1:0-61362 GCA_964653555.1 uncultured Spirochaetales bacterium
ACGGGCTCGTCTTCGAGGGCCAGCTGCCGACGGTGGTGCCGGATCTCAAGAACGAGCACCTCCTCAAGATCCTGGGGTGGGCCGACGAATTCCGACGCCTCGAGGTGCGCGGAAACGCCGACTACCCGCGCGACGCGGAGCGCGCCCGCGAGTACGGCGCGGAGGGCATCGGCCTGTGTCGCACCGAGCACATGTTCTTCGAGTCCGATCGCCTGCCCATCGTGCAGCGGATGATCCTGGCCAAGAGCCGGACGGAGCGCTCCGAGGCCATCGGGGAGCTGCTGCCGCTCCAGCGCCACGACTTCGCGGGGCTCTTCCGGGCCATGGACGGGCTGCCCGTCATCATCCGGCTGCTCGACCCGCCGCTGCACGAGTTCCTGCCGGCCTACGACGAGCTGATCCAGGACCTGGCCGACCTGAAGGTCCGCCTCCAGCACATGCACACGATGAGCGAGATCGACGAGGCGCTCGACCAGATCCGCACGAAGCAGGACTTCCTCGAACGCGTGAAGGCACTGCGCGAGGCGAACCCGATGCTGGGCACGCGCGGTGTCCGGCTGGGCATCCTGATCCCGGATCTCACGCGGATGCAGGTGCGGGCGATCCTGGAGGCGGCCTGTGAGTGCCGACGCGAGGGGGTCGAGGTCGAGCCGGAGATCATGATCCCGCTGACCTCCCACGTCGCGGAGCTGCGCGATCAGCAGCGCACGCTCGAGAGCGAGGCGCGCCAGGTGTTCGAAGAGCAGCGGATGGAGATCCCCTGCCGGTTCGGAACGATGATCGAGATCCCCCGCGCGGCGCTCACCGCCGACCAGCTCGCCGAGTGCGCGGAGTTCTTCTCCTTCGGCACCAACGACCTGACCCAGACCACCTTCGGCATCTCCCGGGACGACGCCGAGGCCGGCTTCCTGATGCAATACATCAAGAGGGGGATCCTGCCGAGCAACCCCTTCGCCACGATCGACCGGGACGGGGTCGGCAAGCTGATCGAGATCGCGATCGGCCTCGGACGCTCCCGGCGCCCGGACCTGGTGGTGGGCATCTGCGGCGAGCACGGGGGCGACCCGGCGAGCATCGCCCTGTGCCACGAGCTGGGCCTCGACTACGTGTCCTGCTCCCCCTATCGCGTCCCGATCGCCCGCCTGGCCGCCGCCCACGCCGCGCTCGCGCTCCACCCCGGCCAGTGACGATGTCCGCGGGCTGGATCTGCGTCGACGGAAACGAGGCGGCGGCCCGCGTCGCGCACCGGCTCTCGGAGATCATCGCGATCTACCCGATCACACCCGCCTCTCCGATGGGGGAGCTCGCCGACGCGTGGAGCGTTCAGGGTCGCACCAACCTGTGGGGCGGCGTGCCCGAAGTGGTGGAGATGCAGAGCGAAGGAGGAGCCGCCGGCGCCTTCCACGGTGCCCTCCAGCGCGGCGCGCTCGCCACGACGTTCACCGCCTCCCAGGGTCTCCTGCTCATGCTGCCGAACCTGTTCAAGGTGGCGGGGCAGCTCATGCCGGGCGTGATCCACGTGGCGGCGCGCTCCCTGGCCACCCACGCCCTCTCCATCTTCGGCGACCACAGCGACGTGATGGCGGCGCGGACCACGGGCTGCGCGCTCCTGTGCAGCAGCTCGGTTCAGGAGGCCCACGATCTGGCTCTGGTGGCCCACGCGGCGGCGCTGCGCTCACGTCTGCCCTTCCTGCACTTCTTCGATGGCTTCCGGACCTCCCACGAGATCAACAAGATCCGGGCCCTCTCCGACGACGACCTGAAGGACCTGGTGGACGAGTCGGCGATCCTCGCGCACCGCAGTCGACGCCTCACTCCGGATCACCCGGTCCTGCGCGGCTCGGCCCAGAACCCCGACGTCTTCTTCCAGGCCCGCGAGGCGGTGAATCCTTTCTACGCCGCCGCCGAGGGAGTGGTCCAGGAGCTCTTCGACCGGCTCGCCGAGCGCACCGGTCGCCGCTACGGCGTCGTCGACTACCTGGGCGCTCCGGACGCCGATCGCGTGATCGTGCAGATGGGATCCGGCGTCGGTGCGGCCACCGAGGCGGTCGAGACCTCGTGTGCGCGCGGCGAACGGGTGGGGCTGGCCGTGGTGAGGCTCTACCGGCCGTTTCCCGCCGAGGCGCTCGCCCGGGCGTTGCCGGACTCGGTGCGCTGCGTCGCCGTGCTGGATCGCACGAAGGAGCCCGGTTCCGCGGGCGAGCCGCTGTACCAGGACGTGGTGACGGCTCTGGTCGAGGCGGTCGATGACGGCAGGCGGGGATCGCTCCCGCGCGTCGTCGGCGGGCGCTACGGCCTCGGATCCAAGGAGTTCACGCCCGCCATGGTGAAGGGCATCTTCGACGCGCTCGCCGGCGATCTGCCGCGCCACTTCACCGTCGGGATCGTCGACGACGTCAGCCACACCCACGTGCCGCCGGATCCGACCTTCACCACCGAGGGGCCGGGGGTTCGCGCGCTGTTCTACGGGCTTGGGAGCGACGGCACGGTGGGCGCCGCGAAGAGCACGATCAAGATCCTGGGTGAGCACACGGACCTGCACACCCAGGCCTACTTCGTGTACGACTCGAAGAAGTCGGGGGCCGTGACGGTCTCCCACCTCCGTTTCGGTCCCGCGCCGATCCGCTCGACCTATCTGATCGACGAGGCCGACTTCGTCGGCGTGCACCATCCGAGCTTCCTCGACAAGATGGACGTGCTCGCCCGTGCCCGCACAGGCGCCACCGTGCTCGTGAACAGCCCGCACGGGCCCGACGCACTGTGGGACCAGCTGCCGCTGGAGGCGCAGCGCCACGTCCTGGACCGGAAATTGCGGCTGTGGGTGATCGACGCCGATCGCGTGGCCCGGGAGGCCGGCATGGGCCGACGCATCAACACCGTGATGCAGCCCTGCTTCTTCGCCCTCGCCGGCGTGCTGCCGCGCGCCGAGGCCGTGGCGGCGATCAAGGCCTCGGTCGAGCGCGAGTACGGCAAGCGGGGCCCGGCCGTGGTGCGCCGCAACATCGACGCCGTCGACCGCGCCCTGGACGAGCTGCACGAGGTGAGGGTTTCGAGCCGGGTCGGCGCGTCCCGCACCCTGATCCCGCCTCTCCACGGCGCCGCCGGCGATTTCGTGCAGCGCGTCACCGCGGTGCTGCTGGCGGGCGAGGGAGACCGCCTGCCGGTCAGTGCGCTGCCCGTGGACGGGACCTTCCCGACCGGTACGGCCCGCCACGAGAAGCGCGGCATCGCGCCCGAGATCCCGATCTGGGACCCGTCGATCTGCATCGACTGCGGCAAGTGCGCGATGGTGTGCCCGCACGCTGCGATCCGGATGAAGGTCTACCCGGAGCCGGCGGCGCGCCCGGACCTGCCCTCCAAGGCGTTCCGTTCCCGCGAGCTGCCCGGACACCGGCTCACGATCCAGGTCGCGCCGGATGACTGCACCGGCTGCGGCGTGTGCGTCGAGGTGTGCCCGGCGAAGAGCAAGGAGGCCGTCCGGCACAAGTCGATCAACATGGAGCCCGCCGCGCCGCACCGGGAGACCGAGCGCGCGCGCTTCGAGGCGTTCCTCGCGATGCCCGAGCTGGACCCGGAGGCCCTGGGCTGCGACACCGTCAAGGGCGCCCAGACGCGAGAGCCGCTGTTCGAATTCTCCGGCGCCTGCTCGGGCTGTGGGGAGACGCCGTACCTGAAGCTCCTCACCCAGCTCTTCGGCGATCGCCTGATCGTGGCCAACGCGACCGGCTGCTCCTCGATCTACGGCGGAAATCTGCCGACGACGCCGTGGAGCCGGAACGCCCAGGGGCGCGGACCGGCGTGGGCCAACTCGCTGTTCGAGGACAACGCCGAGTTCGGCCTGGGGATCTACCTCGCCCTCGAGCACCAGCAGGGAGAGGCGCGGCGGCTCCTCGCCCAGCTCGCGCCCTCCCTCGATCCGCCGCTGGTCGCCGCCCTTCTCGAAGTCCCCGACGGCGTCGCCGACCAGCGCGTGCGCATCGCCCGCTTGGAGCAGGCGCTCGCGGAGCTCCCGGATCCGGCGGCCCGGCGCCTCGCGGGACTGGCCCAGGATCTGGTGCCGAAGACCGTGTGGATCGTCGGCGGCGACGGCTGGGCCTACGACATCGGATCCGCCGGCCTCGATCACGTGCTGGCGTCGGGGCGCAACGTGAACGTGCTCGTGCTCGACACGCAGGTGTACTCGAACACCGGCGGTCAGGCCTCGAAGGCCACGCCGCGGGGCGCCACGGCGAAGTTCGCAGCGGGCGGAAAGGAGGTGCCGCGCAAGGACCTCGGGATGATCGCCAGCGCCTACGGCAACGTGTTCGTCGCCCAGGTGGCGCTCGGGGCCGACGACCGGCAGACGCTGAAGGCGTTCCTCGAAGCGGAGGCGTGGAGCGGCCCTTCTCTCATCATCGCCTACAGCACCTGCATCGCCCATGGGATCGACATGACGCACTCGATGGAGCACCAGCGCGACGCCGTGCGCAGCGGATTCTGGCCGCTCTATCGCTTCCACCCGGGCCTGGCTCCCCACTCCCACCCGTTCTCCCTGGACTCGAAGCGACCGGATCTTCCCCTGCGCGACTTCGCCCTGACGGAGGCGCGCTTCGCGATGCTCGAACGCACGGACCCCGAAGCATCGCGCCGCCTGCTGGCGCTGGCCCAGGAGGACGCCGACGAGCGTTGGCGCTTCTACGAGCAGCTCGCGGGCGTCGAGCGCACCGTTCCCCACGACCGATCCAGCGAGGAATGACCGCGATGGACCTCTCCACCTCCTACCTCGGTCTCGCGCTGCGCAGCCCGCTGGTGGCGTCCTCGTCTCCGCTCACCGGCGACCTCGACGGACTGCGGCGGCTGGAGGACGCCGGCGCCGCCGCCGTCGTGCTGCCCTCCCTGTTCGAGGAGCAGCTCACCGCCGAGTCGTTCGAGGTGGACCACATGCTCGACACCGGAGCCGGCAGCTTCGGCGAGGCGCTCTCCTACTTCCCCGAGCACGGCGACTACCACCTCGGCGCCGACCAGTACCTCGACCTGATCCGAGCCGCCAAGGAGGCACTCGACCTTCCCGTGATCGGCAGTCTGAACGGCACCACCGTCGGCGGATGGCTCGAGCACGCGGGTCTCATCCAGCAAGCGGGTGCCGACGCGCTGGAGCTGAACCTCTACGTGGTGGCCGCGGATCCGGACGTCTGCTCGCGGGATCTGGAGGAGGGCCACCGCGAGCTGGTCTCGGCGGTCCGGCGCAGCGTGGACATCCCGGTCGCAGTGAAGCTCGGGCCCTTCTACACCGCCTTCGCCCACACCGCCCGCGAGTTGGTCGCGTGCGGCGCCGACGGACTCGTGCTCTTCAATCGCTTCTACCAGCCCGAGCTGGATCTGGAGACCCTGGAGGTGAGGCCGCACCTGGTGCTGAGCCGGTCCGAGGAGATGCGCCTGCCACTGCGCTGGATCGCGATCCTGCGTGGCCGGATCGAGGCCTCGCTCGCCGCCACGACGGGGGTCCACACCGCAGCGGACGTGCTCAAGCTCCTGCTGGCCGGGGCAGACGTGACGATGATGGCCTCGGCCCTGCTCGAGGAGGGGCCCGACCACCTCCGCCGCGTCGAGCGGGAGGTCGTCGAATGGCTCGAGACGCGGGAGTACAGCTCGGTGGGCCAGCTCCGGGGCAGCGTGAGCCAGGAGTCCACCCGCGACCCCGCCGCCTTCGAGCGGGCCAACTACATGAGCGTGCTGCGCTCCTACTCGAGCCCCCGCCACCTCTGAGATCCCGGCGCGATTCCAAGGCGCGTCCGGTGCCGGAGTTGGCCCCTGCCCCGGACCCGTCTAGCCTGCCGCCCAGGCTCGAGGGGGGATCCGTCGTGAGGGACGTCTGGCGACCGCGCGCGGTCGATTGGATGAAGGAGCTGTCCGCGGAGGAGCTGGGCTCCCTCCAGCGCGCCTCGAGCTGCAGCGACCACGAGCGCGGCGGCACGGTGTTCGCGCCCGACAGCCACCCCCTCGAGGTCTACCACCTGGAGCGCGGTCTGGTGCGCATCTACCGCCTCTCCGACGACGGCGGCGAGACGACCTTCGGCTACGTCGCCCCGGGAGAGGTGTTCGGCGAGCTGCCCGCCTTCGGCGGCTTTCCCCGCGAGAGTTTCGCGACGGCGGTGCACCCCTCGCGGGTGTGGAAGATCCCGACCCGGCTGTTCCAGAAGATCCTGATCGAGCGGTCGTCGGTGGCGATCGAGGTCACCCGCCAGATCGGACAGCGGATGAAGCGCATCGAGAGCCGCGTGGAGAGGCTGGTGTTCCGCGACGTCCGCGCCCGGTTGGCCGGCATCCTGCTCGAGCTGTCCGAGGACTTCGGCGCCCGGCGCGGGGAGAAGATCGCGATCGACATCGACCTCACCCAGACGGAGCTGGCCACGCTGGTGGGCTCGACGCGTCAGACCGTGAACGCCGGCCTGGGAGAGCTGGAGGCGGCGGGATGGATCGAGCGCCAGGGGCGTCGCCTGGTAGTGGTCGATTCCGGGGAGCTGTCGCGGATCGCGCGCGGCTAGGAGGCCGACTCCAGAGTCGGCCGACGCGCAGCGAGGCGAAGCCGAGCGAAGGCGGGCTCCTGCCGGGCTAGGGGGTCCGCGCTCTACTGCGCGAAGTCGGGATTCTGCCAGCCCGGCGGCGCCTGGAGCTCCTCGGGCGGCTCGAGGCGCGAGACGTAGTCGAGCACCGCCCGCGTCTGCTCCTCGTCGAAGCCCGCCACCTGGGCGCGCATCTCGGGATTCGCGTTGCGGCGCCGCCCGTCCCGGATGTCCTCGAACTGCCGCAGCATGTAGTTGAAGTGCTGCGCCTGGATCCGCGGTACGAAGGCCTCGGCGTTGCCCTCGCCCGACGGCCCGTGACAGCGCGCGCAGTTGTCGCGGTAGAGGGTCTCGCCGAGCGCGAGGTTCTCGCCGGTGCCCTTGCCGCCCGAGGTGCTGATCTCGAGCGTGTCGATGTAGCCGGCGACGTCGGCGACCGACTGCACGCCGCCGATCGCCTGCACCGTCGCGTAGGGCGCCATCAGCACCGCCACCCGGTTGCCGGCCCGGATGTCCGCCAGCTGCTTGATCACCACGCTGCGGTGCTGTCCCGCGATCTGGGGAACCGAGCCGATCGCCATCCCCCACCCCTCGGGCTGATGGCACTCGGCGCAGGTGCGGTAGATCTCGAGGCCGTGCTCGAGGTCGGGCGTGAGCGTCAGCGCCTCCTCCATCTCCCGCGCGGCCCGCGCCTGGATCTCCTCCAGGGACGCCTGCTTCGTTTCCCTGTGCGGAATCGTCTTCGACACATGGAGCACCTGGAAGCAGTAGTCCAGGCTGCGCCTGGCACGCGCCGGCTCGTTCTGCTGCATCAGTCGCACGGCGTGATGACGCCGCTTCAGACAGGAATCGATCGCCTGGCCGCTGACGCGCCCCGGATTGGTCCGGATCGCCTCGTCCACGCGGGCGAGCTGGGTCTCGAAATCCGGCTCCTCCTGCTCGGCGCCGATCGCCGCGCCCGCCGCCGACAGCAGGGCGATGGCGAGGATCGCGACGAAGGCCGAGCGAATGCAGCGGAATCGAGCTCTCATGGCTCCTCCTCTGGAAATCGTGCCCTGGATGTACGCGATCTTGCCCGGATCGGTTGTCGGCTGGGCGACACGATCGACGCTTCGCCGCCCGGCGGAAGCGGGGGCGGGACGGCGCGCAGCGGACCACGGGCCCGCTGGCTAGGCGCCGTCGACGGTGGAGCGGAACGCGCTCAGCGCCGGCGAGACCAGGGAGGTGCCGCCCGGGAGGGAGAGATGCACGTACTCCGGGTCACCGGCGACCGAGGTCGCGCTCAGCGTTTGGAGCCGAGCGCGGCCACGAGAGCGGTCGGGGCAAGGCGGTCGCCGGAGAGATCCCCGTCGATGCCCTCGTCGTCGGAGAACGCGCCTGCGTCGGATGGAAGCGCAGCGAGCACGGGAGCGAGCGGCAGTCTGCGCATGGATGCCCCCTCCCAGGAGGCGGATCTCCTCGTGGCAAGTCCCGTGCCAGCGCCGGGGAAGCGCGGGAATGCGCCGGAGCCTGGGCCGACGGAAAGGTCCTACCCAATCCCCGGAAATCTCTTTCCGTCGAAGGAACCCAGGTCTCTCCCCGTGCGGAGAGTCGAAGTTCGCGTCGATCCGGCGGGGGACCCTCGCCCCGCCACCTCTCCGGGGCCTCTGCGCGAAGGGGTCCGGGCCGGCTACCAGCGCCGCGCCCAGTCCGGGGGCGGGACGGGATTCGGCTCGAGGCGCGAGAGGTCCTGCTCGAACAGGATCTCGCTGCGCGCGCCGCGCAGGCGCCGGACCCGGAGTCTCCGGATCTGGAGCCTTCCGTCGCGGGTCGCGGCGAGCAGTCGTCCCTCGCGGTCCCAGTCCGCCCACTGGAGATCGTCCAGGAGCTGGATGTCGTCGCGGAACTCGAGGGCGTAGCGGACGATCATCCCGTCCACCGCCTGCTCGACGCCGAACTCGCCTCCCGCCCAGCCCACGGTCTCCACGTGCAGCGTGCAACGTCCGCCGGGCTGGAGCTTGCGCATGCGGGCGTTCCGCCGCTCATCCCACATGTCGCTCGGGCCGCGCGGCGGGCTGTCCGGCGCTTCCTCCCAGCCCCGGCGCCGCTCGTTCGCGAACTGCACGACCGGGATCGCGCGCAGCCGACGGCGGCCGGGCAGCGCGATGTCGCGACCCGCGCCGTCGTCGTCCTCGTCTCCGACGAAGGCGAAGCCGCGCGTCCAGGTGCCATTGGTTCCGAAGGCGTGGAGGGCGGTGAGCCAGGGAAGCCTGGACACGGCGACGTAGGTCTCGCCGTGCTCCCAGGTGGCCCCGGGGTCGTGGGCGAAATAGCAGAGCAGGCGGCCGTCGGGGGAGAGGTCGGAGCGGCGCGGGAAGATCCGGCCGCTGAGCCAGGCCCCGGGCTCGTAGCGCCGCTTCTCGAGGTCCCAGCGACCCACGTGCGCCCAGCGCGAGGGCCCGCGCCGGAACACCGCCACCACGGGCGCCTCGGCCGCCGTCAGGCAGTAGAGGCGCGGCGGCGCGGTGTCGGTCAAGTCCCGACCACCGGGGAGGGGCGGGCGCTCGCGTCCGGGGTCTCGCGCCGGCGGCGCGGCCGGCGCGCCAGCGTGCCGCGTCGCATCATGGTGTAGACGCCCTCGCACACGGTCTCGAGGTAGGCAGGCGTCGCGAAGGCGGAATCGGGCCAGTCTGCGGAGGAGCGGAAGTCGAAGCTCGTGTGGGTGAAGTAGCGGAAGGCCCGGTTCATGTAGCGCAGTCGCTCGGCCAGGGAGCGCACCCCGCGCAGGCGCGCGCTCTCGCCGCGCAGTCGCTCGCCCAGCGCCGCGGTCCCGAGCCGGAGCCGGTGGTGCCACCACTCGCGTACCGCGAAGCGCGCTCCTGCCGGGCCGAGGTAGCGCAGGCCCGGGGCCGCGCCGATCCGGTGGCGGTCGAAGTACTCCTCGATCACCTGGGCGCACAGCGCGATCGGCGCGGCGCTACGGCGCCCGGCGGTCGCGTGGACGATCCGCAGCCCGGCGTCGCCGGCCTCGCGCGGCGCGAAGCCGAGATCGAGGGCGATCCGCGCGACGGCGTCGCAGGGCACGATGTCGAGGCGGGCCTCGCGCCGCGCCGCGACCGCGCGCAGCTGCCCCGAACCCACGAGCATGACGAAGGCGGCGAAGGCCGCCTGGCTGTCGATCCAGCCCGGGAAGGGCTCGCGCCAGGCGGCCGACACGATGCTGGGTCGCAGCAGGACGAGCGGGACGTCGCCGCGGCGCTCGGCCAATCGGTGCTCGGCCAGGCTCTTCGAGAGCGTGTAGGTGTTCGGCAGCCGGCTCTCGCGCAGCAGTGTCGCCTCGTCGGTGCGCCCCTGCTCGATCGCGCGCAGCGCCTCCTCCGCCGGCCAGGGCAGCGGCGCCAGCGCCTCGCCCACCGGTTCGCTCGTCGCCGGGGAGACGTAGGCGGTGGAGAGACTCACCGCGCGGACCAGGCGCGGACACGCGCGCGTCCAGTCGAGCACGTGGAGCGCGCTCGTCACGTTGTCTGCGACCGCCCGCTCGAGGGGCTGGTCGAACTCCACCGAGGCGGCCGCGTGCACGACGTGGGTCACCCGGTCGCGCAGCGGGGCCAGGCGGGCGTCGCCGAGACCGCCGTCCCAAAGCGTCAGGTCGGCGCTCACCACGTGCACGTCGCGCTCCCAGCCCGGCGCGAGCTGCTCGAAGCAGCGCGAGCGCGCCACCTCGTGGGTGAAGCGGTCCTCGGCGCTCTGTCCGCCCTTCGGACGGATCACCGCGTGGACGGTGCCGATGCCGAACTCGTCCCGCCGGCGCAGCGCCGACTCCAGGATCACCTTGCCGACGAAGCCGGTGACACCGGTGAGGAGCAGCTCGTGCGGGCGCGCGCGGAGGTCCATCGGAGGCTCGCGTGCGGACGGCTAGAGCAGCTTCTCGATGTCCTTCTCGATCGACTCGGGGGAGTCCTGGGGCGCATAGCGCTTCACCACCTCCCCCTCGCGGTTCACCAGGAACTTGGTGAAGTTCCACTTGATCGCCTTGCTACCGAGCAGGCCGGGCGCCTCGCTCTTCAGGTGCTCGTAGAGCGGGTGGGTGTCCGGCCCGTTGACCTCGATCTTGGCGTAGAGGGGGAACGTGACGTCGTAGCGGAGCGAGCAGAACTCCCGGATCTCCGCCTCGTCGCCGGGCTCCTGGTGCCCGAACTGGTCGCACGGGAAGCCCAGCACCACCAGCCCCTCGTCCCGGTGTCGGCGCCAGATCGCCTCCAGCCCCTCGTACTGGGGCGTCAAGCCGCACTTCGAGGCCACGTTCACGATCAGCGCGACCTTGCCCTCCCAGGCGTCGAGCTGCTGGTCCTTTCCGTCGATGGTCCGGGCAGTGAAGTCGTAGATGCTCACGGCTGATCCTCCGCGGGTTCGATCCTCTCTCTATCATCCGGCGGCCCCTCTCGGCCACCCTCCCGTCCGGAACGGCGCTACGCGGCCCGGGAGGACACCTCGGCCTCGGCCTCGCGCACCTCGTTCATCCACGCGGCGATCCGCTCCTCGGCGACGCCGGCGAAGCGCAGCAGCTCCGCCGCGAACTCGATCCCACGCGGCACTCCGCGCGTCGTCACCGCGTTCATGCCGAGCGCCATGTGGCGGCTGCGATCGGACTCGTCCATCACCGCGACGAAGCGCCCCAGGTTCGGGTACCGCTCCCGCACGATCGGCGTGAGCTCTCGCGAGATGTCGTAGCGCGGAAGCGCCAGGGCGACGGCGCGCGCGCGCGTCGCCCCGATCGCGTCCATCAGGCGCAGGTCCGAGGGATCGCCGTAGATGACGTCGTAGCCGTGGGCGGTCGCGGCCAGGAAGCGGGTCGGATCCACCTCGATCGCCACGTGGGGAATGTCGTGCGCGCGCAGCGCGTCGGCGGCCAGACGTCCCACGTCGTTCATTCCGAACAGCAGGATCGGGCGTTGGTCCGGGGCGGCGGCGCGCGGTGCCTCGCCGGGGGTGCGACCCCGCTTCGCCACCCGCCGCGCCAGCGCCAGGCCGACCTGGCTCCAGATCGGTGTGACCGCCAGGCTGATCGCGACGGCCGTCACCAGCAGCCCCACGGCCTGCGCGCCGAGGGCGGCGACGACGGAGGGCACCGCGAACACGACCAGTGCGAACTCCGAGCCCTGCCCGAGCAGGAAGCCGAGCTGGGTCGAGCCGGCGGGGGTCCACGCGTTGAGCCGCGCCGCCAGCACGACGAGCGCGGTCTTCCCGATCAGCAGGCCGGCCACGATCGCGAGCACCGTCGGCCACCCGCTGAGCAGGGCGCCCGGGTCGAGCGCCATGCCCACGCTCAGGAAGAAGAGCCCCATCAGCAGATTGCGAAAGGGCCGGACCTCCGTCTGCACCAGGTGACGGTAGGGCGTGTCGGCGATGATCATGCCGGCGAGGAAGGCGCCGAGCGTGAGGGAGAGCCCCGCGGCGCCGGTGACCCAGGCCGTGGCGAGCACCACGAACAGGGCGGCGGCCGTGAACACCTCTTCGTTGCGGGTCGCGGCCAGCGAGCGGAAGGCGGGACCCACCAGCAGGCGTCCGCCGGTGACGGCAATCGCGACGGCGAGCGCCGTCTTCCAGAGCGCGGCGAAGGCGGCGCCGGCCGCGCCCGCGCCGCTGCCGTCCGAGGACGTCACGAACACCAGCAGCAGGATCGCCGCCACGTCCTGGAGGATCAGCACGGCCGTTGCGGAGCGACCGAGCGGGCAGGTCTGGAGATGACCCTCGGCCAGCACGCGACTCACCACCGCCGTGCTGGAGAGCGCCAGGGCGGTTCCCGCGATGGCGGCCGGGATCGGCTCGAGTCCCAGGGCCCAGGCGCATCCGCCGATCCCCAGCGCGCACAGGAGGATCTGGGTCGGGCCGAGCCCGAGCAGATCGCGGCGGCTCTCGAGCATCTGCTTCCACGAGAAGTGGAGCCCGATGTCGAAGAGCAGGAAGACGACGCCGAGCTCGGCCAGCAGATGGGGTGTCGGCCCCTGCTCGATCAGCGCGAGGCCGTGCTCGCCGATGACCATGCCGGCCGCGATGAAGCCGACGATCGGCGAGACGCGCAGCGGCCGCGCGAGCAGGATCGCGACGAGACCCGCGGCCAGCAGGATGACGGCGGGTGCGATCGCGTGTGTCTGCTCCAAGCGGGGGATCCTGTCGAGCGGCTCGGGCGAGCGCGCCCGGAGCGCGGAGACGCGCTCCGGGTCGAAGCCGCAGCGTAGACGAAGGTGCGCGGGCGCGCCTCGCTCCGTGCGCTCGCCGCCGAGCAGCGGGCGCGGCACCGTCGGCGATCGCGATCCCGTCGGTGCGGCCGCCGAGCGAGGGGCATGGTGGAAGCACGGGACCCGCTGCGGCCGTCCGGCGACCAGGCTGTCGTGGCCGTTTCCGGATCGGAAGCCTCAACCGCGGATCTCCGCCAGGTACGGCGGGAGCCGCGCCGGATCGAGGATGGCGCGCCACTCGGCGGCGCCCGCACGCTGGACCTCGTGCTCCCAGCGCGTGAGGCGCGCTCGATACCGCTCCGGGTCGAAGGTGTCCCCGGGCAGCCGTTTGACGTTGACGGCCGCGATGTGGATTCCCTTGAGCTCGCCGGCCTCGAGCTTGCGGCTGGCGCCCTGCGGCAGGTCCGTCTCCATGTCGCTGAACACCAGGATGGTGCTGCTGCCGGCACCGATCTCGCGCAGGTACTCGGAGGCCAGCATGATGGCGCCGGGGATGTCGGTGTGACTCGCGCTCTCTCGGCCCTGCGCGAACTCGTCGAGCTTCTGGGCCAGCGCCAGCTTCTGGGCGTTCGACTGCGACGGCCGCCGATCGAGCGTCATCAGGGCGACGAGGTCCTTCTCGTCGTAGCTCTCGCCATCGATGCGGATCACGAACACGGTGTCGCCCGGTACCAGGTCCGGCAGCACCTCGCGCTTGATGAGATCGACCGTTTCGGCCTTGCGGTCGGCGTAGGTCCCCGAAACGTCGATCAGGATTCCGACCGCCTGGTCGTAGCGGGCCCCGCCGTCGCAGCCGAGCGCGAAGAGCAGGAACCCCGGGATCAGGAGCGTCTTCACCCTCTTCATCGGGCGGCCTCCGCACGGCTCACGCGCCGCTGGCCCGAGCGCGCCCGCGCTTCCGAGTAGGCGATCACGTCCTTCTCCGGGTCGCGCCAGACGCGCTCGATCCGGAGCGGAACCGCGATGTAGACGTCGTAGACGCTGGGCAGTGCGCCCACGAGGCTCGACAGGGCGTGCCCCACGACACGAACCGTGCCGCCGACTGCGTGCAGCGTGAACACGGTCGCCTTCGAAAGCACGTGCCGTCCGCTGTCGAGCAGCATCTCGAGCGGGATCGCCACCAGCGCCAGCAGCCACGGCAGCACGAAGCCGAGCACCGCCTGCCCGATCACCGGGATCGACGAGCCGGCCGCGATGCCGACGACCTGCGCCGCCTCACCCGCGAGGGAGCGCTTGAGCGCCGCATCCGCGTCGACGATCTGCTCGCGCAGAATGGCGAGCGAGCTCTCGACGCTCGACAGCAAGAACAGTCCGCCGATCGAGAGGCAGAGGATCAGCCGCCGGCGAGAGGGAGCGACCGTGGCGAGCTTGGGGAACAGATCGGTGATCCCCAGCATGTCCATCAGGAAGATGCCGACCGCCACCTCCATCAGGATGATCACGAGAGCGGACACGGTTGCCACGGGAATGCCGCCGAGATGCGCTCCGGCGGGTACGAGCTCGGACATCGGCAGCGCGATCAGCTGGAAGTTCACGAAGGCTCCGCCGAGCGCGATGCCCATCACGATCAGCGACGTGAGGAAGGGCTTCATCGGCGAGTAGTTGCACGCGTGCACCTCGGACTCGCGCGTGCCCACCAGTGCGTCGTACTCGTCCACGTAGCGCGACAGCTTCGACGACGTCTGCACCGCCTTCGCCACCGCGTCCTTCATGCCGGCGAGCAGCGTGCGGATCTCCTTCCAGGTCGGCCGCATCCTGCCGAGCAGCTTGTGGCGGGATGCGGTGTCCTCCTTGTAGGCCTTGAATGCGCGCTTCTCGGCGTCGCTCATGGATTCGCGGATGCCCTCGAGCACCTTGCGCACGTTGGGGTCGGTGTTGTCCGGGATCGCCGCGACCGCCTCCACGGCCCCGGCCCAGCCGGGCACCTGGGGAGGTGAATCGCCGCACTGCACGTAGTCGCCCTCGAGACCCCCGACCAGGTCTTCGACCTTGCGTTGCAGCTCCGCGTAGCGTCCGAGCTTCTGAGCGAACGAGTCGTCGATGCGCACGACCTCGCGGGCAATCCGGCTCTGCAGTTCGAGCTCGCTGGCGGCGCGCAGCGCCTTCTCGTGACGGGCGGCGAGCTCGCTGGCCGTCTCCGAGCACCAGCGCGCGATGGACCCGACGCCGTGCTCGAGGCTGGCCGCGAGTCCGCGCAGCACCTGCAGCATGGGTGCGCGCGCCGCCCAGAGGAACACCACGCTGGCCAGCCAGAGCAGGAAGATCGAGATGCCCGGATTTGCGGGCCAGAGGTAGAAGCGCTCCATCCTTGCCGACCCCCAATGCGCGACGAGCGCGACCGTCGGCCCATCGGCGGGTGATCGCGATGCCCCCGTGAGGCGGATCACGGCAGGCAGGGCTCGCCGGCGTGCAGAGCGCACGCGCGCTCCGCGCAGCGGCGACGCATCGAAGCTCGAACGGGGTCGCTCGCCGGCCCGCGCGGAGTCGAGGAGTCGTGCGGCTCCTCCGAGACCCGATCCGCGCCCGCCGGCCCGGCCGAGCCGCCCCAGGCTCCCCGGGGCGTCCCGGCTCGTCCTCCGCAAAGATCGGGCCTGGGGAGAAACGGCGCCGAGGGTGGCAGTATCCCGGCTTCGCGGGATGGAATCGGGAGGGCCGGGGCGATGGGATGGGCGAAGTGGGTCGCGCTGCTGCTCGCGCTGGCCGCCCCGGCGCGCGGCGGCGAGGAGCGCGTGACCGTGTTCGCCGCGGCCAGTCTGACCGACGTCATGCTCGCGACCGCGGCGCGCTTCGAGGGCGCGCGCGTGGTGACGAGCTTCGGCCCCTCGAGCGAGCTGGCGCGCCAGATCGCCGACGGAGCGCCCGCCGACGTCTTCCTGTCGGCGAGCCGCGACTGGATGGAGTTCCTGGCCGAAGCCGGGGCGCTCGACGGCGAGGCGGTGGTGGTGGCGCGCAACCAGCTCGTCGCCGTGGCGGCGCTGGGAAGCCCGCTGGCCGCGGGCGCAGTGGTGGATCCGGCGGCGCTCCTCGCCCACCTCGCCGAGGGCGAGCTGGTGGCGATTGCCGACGAGGGGGTCCCGGCCGGCGAGTACGCGCGCGCGGCGCTCGCCCATCTGGGCCTGCTCGAGGCCTACCGACCGCGGCTCGTGGGCCAGAGGGACGTGCGCGCCGTGCTGCACGCCGTCGAGCGGGGCGAGGTCACGGCGGGCTTCGTCTACGCGACCGACGCCTGGGTGGCCGCGGTCGCTCGCCTGTTCGTCTTCGACGCGGCCAACCACCCGCCGATCGCCTATCCCGCTGCCGCGCTGCGCGGTGCGCCGAATCCCGATGGAGCGCGGCGCTTCGTCGCCTTCCTCCAGAGCGACACGGCTCGCGGACTCCTCCGCGACGCGGGCTTCGCGCTTCCCTAGGTGCTCGGGGTGGGCGAGGCCGAGCGGGAGGTGGTGCTGCTCTCGGTGCGCGTGGCGGCCCTGGCCGTCGCCGCGAGCCTGATCCCGGGGATCCTCGTCGCGTGGGTGCTGGCGCGCTGGCAGCATCCCCTGCGCGCGCTGCTCCAGGGGCTGGTGATGCTGCCCCTGGTGCTGCCGCCGGTCGTGACGGGCTACCTGCTCCTCTATGCGCTCGGTCGCAGCCGACCCCTCGGCCGTGCCTGGTACGCGCTCACCGGCGAGCACATCGCCTACACCACCGGGGCCTGCGTGATCGCCGCGGCGGTGGTCGGCTTTCCGCTGCTGGTGGAGGCGCTGCGGCTGTCGATGCTCGCCGTGGACCGACGGCTCGAGCAGGTCTCGCGCAGCCTCGGCCACGGACGCATCGCGACCTTCCTGCGCGTGACCCTTCCGCTCGCGCGGCCGGGCCTGCTCGCCGGGGCCGTGCTCTCCTACGCGCGCGCCCTCGGCGAGTTCGGGGCGACGATCGTGCTGGCCGGCAACATCGCCGGCGAGACGCGAACGATCCCGATCGCGGTCTACACGCTGCTGAACGTCCGCGGCGGCGAGGCGGCCGCCTGGGAGCTCGTCGCGGTGAGCGTCGTCTTGGCACTGGCGGCGCTGCTCGGCTCCTTCTGGCTGTCGTCTCGGCAGCGGGCGGCGCCGTGAGGGACGGCGATCGTTCACCGGTGCGCGGGCGATCCTCGGGTGGGGAGGCCTCCGGTCAGGGCAGTCCGGCGAGGTCGGCCAGCAGCGCCTGGAACTCGGGAGAGGCGGCGAGGATCGTCTGCGCCGCGGCGACGATGCGATCCACGTCGTCCTCCGGCAGGTCGAGCGTCGTGGGCAGGGAGGACAGGTAGGCGCGCTCGGCCGGGTCCGGGTGCGGGTCGAAGGAGACCTCGATCAGGTGCCCGGCGACGTCCGCGCAGTCGGCGGCCGAGAAGGTGATCACCAGCAGGAGCTCGCGGGAGTCGTCCGTGTCTCCGGAGGTCGCCGCGACGCGGTAGCCGTAGGACGGATCGTAGTGGTCCAGAGGCGCGTTCAGCGGAAAGTGCGCGCAGGCGGCGAGGAACAACGGGACGATCAGGACGGCACGCCGCCTCCGAGCGCGTTTCGCGGCTCGCGACGTCGCTCGGGCCACGCTCGGGTCGGCCAGGTCGCGCCGACCGTCCACGTACTTCATCGGGGCCTCGTCCTCGGGCGCGCTCGCGGTCCGCAAAGCTACCGCGCGCGAGAACGGCTGGGAGCGGGCGGGTCGCGTCGCCACGCGGCATGTTTCCTCCATGGTGACTGTGAAGACCAGCGTGCCGTTGCTCGCCGCTGTCGCGGCGCTCGCGCTCGGATGTGCGAGCGCGACGCCGAGCCCGGCTCCCTACGTGTTCGCCTGGCCCTTCGTGAACGCCCCGATGGATCCGCGCGGCGGGACGTCGCGCGGCGCGGAGGTGACGCTCGCCACCGGCCCCTCGGAGGCGTGGCAGCACCTCCAGGCGCCGGGGCTCGAGGGAGTCGCGCGCGATCGCGCCGCGATCCTGGCGATGGCGGGCGACTACCGGGCGTCCTTCGACTTCCTCGAGACGGTGCTGTTCGTGCCGGGCGCCGAGCCCGCCCGACCCTATCGCTCCTGGGGAACCGAGCGCATCTACGTCGTCGAGGAGCGCGACGACTTCGTGCGCCTACAGCACGTGCTGGAGATGTTCGCGATCGACGACGAGGGCCAGCTCCAGGGTCCCTTCGTGCAGAAGCACTGGCGCCAGGACTGGCAGTACGAGCCCGAGAGCGTGCTCGAGTTCACCGGCGAAGGGCGCTTCGAGACGCGTCCGGTGCCGCCGGAGGAGCGCCGGGGGGCCTGGTCGCAGACCGTGTACCAGGTGGACGACTCGCCGCGCTACGGGTCGCTCGGACGCTGGGAGCACGGAGCCCGAGCCTCGATCTGGCAGGGGGGCGAAACGTGGCGTCCGCTGCCGCGCCGGGAGAGCAGCGTGCGCGACGACTACCAGGTGCTCGCCGGACGCAACCGCCTCACGGTCCTTCCCGAGGGCTGGGTCCACGAGCAGGACAATCTCAAGCTCGTGCTCGCGAACGGCGAGACGGAGCCCCTCGCCCGGGAGATCGGCGTGGACCGCTACCAGCGGCTCCGGGACTTCGACTTCCGCGCAGCCGACGCCTACTGGCAGGCTACACAAGCCTTCTGGGCGCGGGTGCGCGAAGGGTGGGCAGGGCGCGCCGCGTCGACCCGCCGCTTCCGCGTGGCCGCCACCTGCGACGGCGAGCCGGGCTTCGTCCCCTGCTTCCGCATGGCGGATCGCCTCGAGGCGGGCGAGGCGGTCTCTGCCGAAGAGCAGCGCGCCGAGATCGACCGCGTCCTCGACTGTCTGGTGTCAGCGGACTGACAGGCCCCCGCGCGGCGGCAGCCTTCGCTGCGAAGCGGCTCCCCGGCATGCAGGGTCTACAAAGCGCAGCGGGGACGATGCCCCTCGCGCTGTGGAGCGGGCACCCGGCCCTCTGCGCTCGCGCTGGCACGCGCCTTGCGACGCAGGGGGGCAGGGACGAACCACAGCAGGAGGAATCCATGACGACGACCATCGAGCGCGCGATCGACGTGCGGGCTCCCGCATCCCGGGCCTACGACGTGTGGACGCAGTTCGAGCTCTTCCCCCGCTTCATGTCCGACGTGCAGGAGGTGCGGCGCAAGGACGACCGCCACCTGCACTGGCGGGCCTCGATGTGGGGCAGGACCGAGGAGTGGGACGCGGAGATCACCGAGCAGATCCCCGAGAAGCGCATCGCCTGGCGCTCCCAGAGCGGCCCCCGCAACGCGGGCGCCGTGACCTTCCACCGGCTCTCGGACGACACCGCCCGCATCATGCTGCAGATGGAGTACCAGCCCGAAGGCCTGATCGAGAGGATCGGGGACGCGCTGGGCGTGGCCAGCCGGCGCGTCGAGCGCGACCTCGAGGCGTTCAAGAACTTCGTCGAGGCGCGCGAACGGACGGCCGGGGATCGGCCGGCAGCGAACCCCGCGGAGCCCGGCACGGCGCGGCGCCCCTCGTGAGCGGGCACCCCACCCGCCCGGGCGCCGCCCTCTTCCTCGGCAGGCCTCGCCCGGCAGGTCCTTCGACCGGGTGAACGAACTCCTCCGGCTCGACGTCGGACGGGAGCACGACGGAAAAGGATGATGGGGGGACGACGCAATGCAGATCCAGCTGGAAGGGCTGCGGATCCGCGACGGGGAGCTGGAGGGCGTGATCGCCAACCGCAGCGCCGGCCCGGTGAGCGAGGTGAGGCTGGCGCTCTTCGAGAGCGACGGCGCGCGCACGTCCCGGCGGCGCCGCGCGCTCGAGCTCTGGGACCTCCACCTCGCGCTGCCCGCCCGGAGTCGGCGCTTCTTCCGCTGCCGTCCCGACGCGAGCCACGGGGCACTGCCGGACGACGACGAGCCGGACGCCCGGATCCTCAGCGTCGTGGACGGCTGAGGCGCCGGGCGCGGCCCGGCCCGCTCCCCCTCCCTCGCATCCGCCCGCTCCCCGTTTGACGCCGTCAGTATGCTGGACTACATAGAACCGGCGCGCGCTCGGAGCGAGGTTCTCCATGCGTCAACTCACCTTCGTCGAGCCCCGGCGATTCGAGTGGTGGGAGGTGTCCGCGCCGCGGGTCGAAGGGAAGGGCGAGGCGCTGGTCCGGCCGACCACCGTCGCCCGCTGCGATCTCGATCTCTACATCGCCCTGGGGGTGGTCCGGCCCGAGCCGCCCTTCGCCTTCGGGCACGAGATGGTCGCCGAGGTGCTCGAAGTCGGGGACGGCGTGGCGCGGGCCCGACCGGGCGACCGGGTCCTGCTGTCCTTCCAGATCCACTGCGGCGCCTGCGCGCCCTGCATCCGGGGCCACACGAACGCGTGTACGACGGTGCCGGCGGGCGCCAACTACGGCCTGGGGCGCTACGGCGGCATCGACTTCGGCGGCGCGTTCTCGGACGTGGTGAGGGTGCCCTTCGCCGACGCGATGCTGCTCCCCCTGCCGCAGCAGGTGGACGCGGTGACGGCCGCGAACCTGGCCGACAACGCCGCCGACGGCTACCGGACCGTGGCTCCGCACCTCGCCGCCGAGCCCGGTGCGCCGGTGCTGGTGGTGGGCGGGCTGGCCCAGAGCGTGGGCCTGTACGCGGTCCAGGCCGCCCTCGCCCTGGGAGCCTCCCGGGTCGTCTACACGGACTCCGATCCCGCGCGCCTGGCGCTCGCAGCGCGACTCGGTGCCGAGACCCGCGAGGTGGCCTACGACGCCCCGGTCGCCGTCCGGGAAGCGTTTCCGATCACCGTGGACGCGTGCGTGCTGCCCGAAGGCCGGGCCTTCGCGATCGCCTCCACCAGCCCGTGCGGGGTGTGCACGAGCGTCTCGAACGGGACCAGCGCCGAGGGCACGCTGCCGCTGCTGGACATGTACAAGAAGGGGATCCGCTACGAGATCGGTCGCGTCCACTCGAGGCCGACGATGGAGACCGTCCTCGGGCACGTCTGCGCCGGGCAGCTCCGCCCCGGCGACCTCGTCACGCGCACGGCCGCCTTCGAGGACGCGCCCGCGGCCCTGCTCGAGCCGGACCCGAAGATCGTGTTCGTGCGCGGCGGCAACGCCTAGCAGGAGCCGATGCTAGCGCTCCAGCTCGATCGTGGCGTCGATCCGCACGGTCAGCGTGCTCTGGCCACTCTCGAAGGAGGGCGGCGCGGGCGCGGCCTCCATCGCCATCGCGCGCGCGCGGAACATCGGTACCGGTCCGCCGCCGTTCGGCGTCTGGATCGAGAGCGACACGAGCTCGTAGTCGCGCGTCGACAGGCCCGCCGCCACGCGCTTCGCGCGCGCCTGGAAGGCCTGGAGCGCCTCGTCGATCAGGGAGTCCTCGATCTCGCGCTGCTGCGCCGGCGACACGCTGAAGCCGATCGAGCGCAGCAGCAGCTTCTGCTGGAGCGTCCCCACCAGCTCGCTGAGCGCGTCGACGTCCGAGCCCTCCAGCACCAGGTCCTGGCTGGCGCTCCAGCGCGCGATCTTGCCCTTCTCGTACACGGGCTGGGTCTGGTAGCCGCCGCTCTTCACCGCGACGCCCTTCGCCGCCTTGGCGGTGTCGAGCGCCCAGCGCATCGTCTGGTTCACGCGGTCGGCCAGGCGCGCGGCGTCGCTGTCCTCGTCGCTGACGCCGATCACCGCCGTCACCCAGTCGTTGGACACCTCGCGCGAGCGCTCCACCGCGAAGCTCACCCGGTGCTTCGCGTCGTCCTCGGCGGAGGCGGAGGCGGCGAGTGCGGAGAGCACGCCGAGCGCCGCGGCGCCGAGGGCCAGGTGTGCGAGTAGGGCGCGAGCCGGTCGTCCGCCGCTCAACGCAGGTGTCGAGCCGCGAAGGACTTCGCCAGCGAGCGCAGCGGGTCTCCGCCCTCGTTCGAGCCGCTCGCGGCGGTCGGCGCCGCGGTGCGGCGCGGCTTCGCGGCGGCGGCGCGCTTCGCCGACTTCTTCTTGGCGCTCTTCTTCGCGGCCGGCTTGCGCGCGCCCGCCTTCTTCACGCCGGCGCGCTTCGCGGTCTTCTTCTTCGCGCTCGCCCTCTTCACAGGCTTCTTCTTGGCGGCCATCGCTCCCTCTCTCCGTGTTCCCGTTCCCCGGGGCGGCGAAGGATAGCGTCGCGCCCTAGGAGGGCACGGGTGACAGAAAGGCCCGGTCGGCGCGGAGCTCCTCCACCAGCCACGGACCGAGGCCGCAGCGCAGCGCGCACTCGATCCGGTCGTTGCGCCAGTGGAGGCGGTTGGCGTCGAAGAGCGAGTCCGGGTCGCTGCGGGCGGCCGCGTAGCCCGCGGCCATCTCGCGCACCGCCTGGTGGATGCTCGGGCGCTGCGACGCCCGCTCGAGCCAGCGGCCCAGCGCGGGGTGGTCGGCGCCCGGCGGGTACCCCATGAAAGCGGCCGAGCGCACGTGGGGCGCGAGGGCGATGTCGACGAGGGAGAAGTCGCCGAGGAACCAGTCGCGACCGGCCAGCTCCCGCTCCAGAGAGCCGTAGTGGCGCAGCAGGACCTCCTCGGCCCTGGGCAGCGCCTCGGGGACGGCCTGCTGGAGGTCGGGGCGGAACAGCGCGATCGTGCCCAGCACCACCACGCAGGCGTCGATGTCGGTGTCCGACTTCAGCTCGAGGAAGCGGCAGCGCGCGCGCCGGGCGGGCTCGGCGGGCAGCAGCGGAGGCGAGGGGAAGCGCTCCTCCAGATAGGCGCAGATCACCTTCGAGTCCGAGAGCACTGTGTCGCCGTCGACCAGGGCCGGCACCTCGCCGCGGGGATTCACCCGGAGCAGCGCCTCCCGATCGGCCTGCCGGCGGATCTCGCACTTTGCGAACTCGATGCCCTTCTCGTAGAGGACCCCGCGCACCTTGAAGGCGAAGGGACTGAAGGGATTGTCGTGCAGCTCCACGGGCCGGCGACGCTAGCCGATCCTCAGTGGCCTCCGCTCTCGCCCCAGAGCCGCTCGAGCACCCGATCGCGGCCGCAGCCGGAGCGGTAGTACCGGTAGCGGATCGGGTTCTTCTCGTAGTAGTCCTGGTGATACTCCTCGGCGGGGTAGAAGGGGTCCGCCGCCAGGATCGGCGTCACCACCCGCTCGCCGAGCACGCCGCTCTCCTCGAGCTCGCGCTTCGACGCCTCGGCCACCTTCCGCTGCTCCTCGTCGCTGACGAAGATCGCGGTCGTGTACTGCTCGCCGCGGTCGCAGAACTGGCCGCCGTCGTCGGTGGGGTCGACGTTGTGCCAGAACACCTCGAGCAGCTTCGCGTAGGTCACCTGCTTCGGGTCGTACTCGACGCGAACCGCTTCCCGGTGGCCGGTGCGGCCCGAGCCCACCTGCTCGTAGGTCGGGCGCGCGACCGAGCCTCCCGTGTAGCCCGAGGTCGTCGAGACGACACCTGGCACCGCGTCGAAGGGCGGCTCCATGCACCAGAAGCACCCGCCGGCGAAGATCGCCACAGCGTGTCCCGCGGCCGGAGGCGGAGCGGCGGCGGAGCCACCGCCGTCGCCCGGACCGGCGCCGAGCAGCAGCCAGGCGAGGACGGCGACGAACGCCGTCGTCAGGGCGAGACGGCCCACGACCGGCCTCACGTGCGCAACGCCGGCAGCACATCGCCCGCGGGCACGAACTCGAGCGCCAGGCCGTTGTTGCAGTAGCGCTTGCCCGTCGGCGGCGGACCGTCGTCGAAGACGTGGCCCTGGTGTCCGCCGCAGCGCGCGCAGTGGTACTCGGTGCGCGGCAGCAGCAGCTTGAAGTCGCGCTTCGTGCCGACGTGGTTCGGGATCGCCTCGAAGAAGCTCGGCCAGCCGGTACCGCTGTCGTACTTCGCGCTCGAGTCGAACAGGGGCAGGAAACAGGCCGCGCACACGAAGGTGCCCTCGCGCTTCTCGCCGTCGAGAGGGCTCGAGCCCGGCCGCTCGGTGCCCTCCTGGAACAGGATCGCGAAGCGGTCGGCGGGCAGCATCTCCCGCCACTCGGCCTTGGACTTCTCGAGCGGCTCGAAGGATCCGTCGCCCTTCGCGGCCTTTGCTGACGCCACGTCGGCGCCCTCCCTCTCTGATTCGGCTCTCGCCGCGGCGAAGCGGCCGAGCCCCAGGGCCGTCAGGACTCCCGCGGCGGACAGCGCCAGGAAGTGCCTGCGGTCGATGCCGGAGCTCCTCTCGTCGCGCACGGCCTTCAGATGCTCGAGTCGAGGCCGGGTTTCGCCGTCGGCCCGGCAGCGAGTGCCGTCCCTCCGCGAAGGATGCCCTCCAGGACGGCGGCACTCTCCTCCTCGAGGCAGGCGCAGGCCTCGAAGCGCTCCCGGCGCCGCTCGTCGGCCTCGCGGGCGAAGGAGCGCCAGGTCGTCGCGCCCAGGTGCTCGCCGCGGGCCTGGATGGCGAGCTGGTCGCGCAGCGGCCGGGCCGCAAACAGGTCGCGGTTGATCTGCTCCAGGTCGGGGTTGCGCTCGCGGATCTCGGCCTGGGCCGCCGCGGCGTCGGGGAACAGGCTCTCCACCGACTCCGCGATCCGCTCCTCGCGCTCGGCACAGGCGAGCAGGTCGGCTCGCTGCGCGCGCAGCTCCGGCTGCGCCGCCCAGCCGCGGTAGCGCACCGCCGCCAGGCGCTCGGCGAGCGCGAGCAGCAGCGGCTGCTGCGCGCGCGGAACCCGCGCCAGGATCGGCGCGAGCACCTGCGCGACATCGGGGAGCGATGCGTCGGCGTCTCGCGGGGCCATCTCTCTATCCCTCCTCGTGGGATCCGCTCGGACCCGACTCGGATTCGGCCCCTGCGATCGGGAACGCGGCCAGGCGCAGGAACATCAGGCTCGCGAACACGAGGCTCCAGGCCACGCCCAGGAGATAGGGGCCGAAGTCGCCGGCGAAGCCGATTCCGGCGGCATTGCACAGCAGGGCGACCGTCACGCAGACGGTGACGGCGCCGATCACCGAGGAGAAGGAGCCGCTCAGGTGACCGCTGGCGATCGCCCCCCGCGACCGCCGCCAGACGCGGATGCCGAAGGCCGGGTAGCCGAACGCGAGGGCGAGACTGGCGGTGGTCCAGAGCGGAGGCCCGACCAGGCCGAGGTGGTGGAGGACGAAGGGCAGGAGCGCGGAGAAGAGCGTCACGAGGCTGCCCTCGATCATCGTCCGCAAGCGGATCCCCACGTCCGCCGGCCAGCGGCCGGGATCCCGGTGCTGGAACAGCACCACCACGCTGGCGAAGCCGGCAAAGGCGACCGCCAGCTCGGCGATCGTGAGGAGGACGTCCGGGTCCTGCACGGTGCTCCGACTAGCTCCGGTCGACGGCCATGTAGGTGGCGAGCGCCGTCGCGCACAGCCGCTGCCCGTCCCCCGCTCCGATCGCGAACACGTCGCTGCGGCACACCGTCAGGGTGCGGCCCGGCTTGAGGACGACCGCCTCCGCGACCAGGCTCTCGCCGAGGCCGGGCGCGAGCAGGTTCAGCTTCAGCTCGACGGTGAGGTTGGTGCGGTCCGGCGCCAGCAGCGAGAAAGCGGCATAGCCGCCGCTCACGTCGGCGAGCGTGGCGATCGCACCGCCGTGGAAGAACCCGTGCTGCTGGGAGAGCGCCTCGCTGAAGGGAAGCTCGAGGCGGCAGCGGCCCGGCTCGAGCTCCGACATCGTCGCGCCGAGCGTGCGCATGAAGCCCTGGCTGGAGAAGTTCTCGCGGGTGCGCTGCTCGAAGTCGGGGTCGCGCGGCTCGAAGTCCATGGCTGCGTCGTCTCCGCCCCGGGATCGGCCCGACCCGCGGCGATGCTACCACGCGAATCCCGCCGCCGGAGAGCGGCGCCGCCACCTGGCTAACGGCTCCGCGCCAGGCCTTCGATCAGCGGCAACACCGTCGCCGTCCAGCCGGTCTGGTGGCTGGCGCCGAGGCCGCGGCCGTCGTCGCCGTGGAAGTACTCGTGGAAGAGGCACAGCTCCTTCCAGTGCGGATCGTCGGCGAAGCGCCGGTCGCCGCCGTGGCAGGGACGCGCGCCGTCGGGGCCGGGCAGGAACAGCGATGCCAGCCGCCTCGCGATCTCGCGCGACGCCTCGTCGAGCGAGACGCGCCGCCCCGAGCCGGTCGGACACTCCACCTGGAGCGAGTCGCCGTAGAAGTGCGCGTAGCGCTCCAGCGCCTCGACGAGCAGGAAGTTGATCGGGAACCAGATCGGACCGCGCCAGTTGGAGTTGCCACCGAACAGGCCCGTGGTGGACTCGCCCGGGACGTATTCGACGCGGTGCTCCATGCCGTTCACCGGCAGCACGTAGGGATGTTCGGCGTGAACCCGTGACACGGAGCGGATGCCGAAGGGCGACAGGAACTCCCTCTCGTCCAGCAGAACGCGCAGGATCCGCTCCAGACGCTCGCGGGAGGGGATTGCGAGCAGGCGGTGGCCGTGGCTGCCGGCGTCGCAGTAGGAGATATGGCGGCCGACGTCGGCGCGATTGGCGAGGAACCACTCCAGGCGCTTGCGGAAGGCGGGCAGCCGCTCGAGAACGTCGTCGTCGAGCACCTCGACGGCCAACAGCGGGATCAGCCCCACCATCGAGCGGATCGGCAGCGGCTGGTGACGGTCGCCCACGTGGAGCTGGTCGTAGTAGAAGCCGTCCTCCTCGTTCCACAGGCCGTCGCCGCCCAGAGTGTTGATCGCGTCGACGATCGCGACGAAGTGCTCGAAGAACTTCGAGGCCATGTCCTCGTACACCGGGTCTTCGCGCGCCAGCTCGAGCGCCATCGAGAGCATCGTTCCGCAGTAGAAGGCCATCCACGCCGTGCCGTCCGCCTGCTCCAGGTGCCCGCCCGTGGGAAGGGCCTGGGAGCGGTCGAAGACGCCGATGTTGTCCATGCCGAGGAAGCCGCCCGAGAACAGGTGGTGGCCCTCGAGGTCCTTGCGGTTCACCCACCAGGTGAAGTTGATCACCAGCTTGTCGAAGACGCGGCGCAGGAACTCACGGTCGCGCTTGCCGGCGGGCGCCTCGATCTTGTACACGCGCCAGGCGGCCCAGGCGTGGACGGGCGGGTTCACGTCGCCGAAGGCGAACTCGTAGGCGGGCAGCTGTCCGTTCGGGTGCAGGTACCACTCGCGCAGGAAGAGCAGGAGCTGCTGCTTCGCGAAGTCCGGGTCGATCTTCGCGAAGGGGAGCATGTGGAAGGCGAGGTCCCAGGCGGCGAACCACGGGTACTCCCACTTGTCGCACACGGAGATCAGGTCGCGGCAGTGCAGGTGCGTCCAGTCGCGATTGCGGCCGAGGGCGCGCTCCGGGGGCGGCGCGGGTTGGGCCGGGTCGCCCTCGAGCCAGTCGCGCACGACGTAGTGGAAGAACTGTTTCGAGTGCAGGAGCCCCGCGTAGCCCTGCCGCAGCACCGCCGCCTCGGCGTCGCCGAGTCCGGCCGGTCGCTGGGCGGCGTAGAAGGCGTCGGCCTCGCGCCGGCGCGCCGCGAACACCGCCTCCCAGACGTCGCCGAAGGCCGCGGCGGGCGCCTCGGCCTCGGAGAACAGGCGCAGTCGCAGCTCGACGCTGCCGCCGGCGGGAATCTCGAGCGGGTAGCGGAAGGCGGCCTTGGTGCCCCGGCGTTCCGGGTTCACGGCTTCGCGTTCGCCGCCGATCACGTAGCGGTGGAAGGCGTCCTTCACGAAGGGCGTCGCGTTTGGGGCACCGTACAGGCGCTCGTTGTTCGTCTCGTTCTCGGTGAACAACCGCTCCGGCGGCGCCCCACCCGGTGCCGGCTCGGCCGCGAGCACGAAGCGACCGAGCTCGACGTGCTCGGCCACCACCACCGCCTCGCCCTCGGCCCGCAGCTCCGGCCGCTCCGGATAGCTCTCACCGCTGCGCCCCCAGGACCAGGTGTTGCGGAACCAGAGTGTGGGCAGGACCTCCAGCTGCGCCGCCTGCGGGCCGCGGTTGTGCACGGAGATCCGGATCGCGAGGTCGTTCGGGCCACCCTTCGCCACCTCGAGACTCACGTCGAAGTAGCGGCCCGCTTCGAAGACGCCCGTGTCGACCAGCTCGAACTCGCGCTCGTCCCGGCCGCGGCGGCGGTTCTCCTCCAGCAGCCGCGCGTAGGGGAACTCGGCCTGGGGATACTTGTAGAGCGACGCGAAGTAGGAGTGGGTCGGCGTGGAGTCGAGGTAGAAGTAGAGCTCCTTCACGTCCTCGCCGTGGTTTCCCTCGGGTCCCGTCAGTCCGAACAGGCGCTCCTTCAGGATCGGGTCGCGGCCGTTCCACAGGGCGAGCGCGAAGCACAGGCGCGAGCGCTGATCCGAGAAGCCGAGCAGGCCGTCCTCGCCCCAGCGGTAGACGCGACTGCGCGCGTGATCGTGGGGGAAGTACTCCCAGCAGTCTCCTCCGGCCGAGTAGTCCTCGCGCACCGTCGCCCACTGACGCTCGGCGAGATAGGGGCCCCAGCGCTTCCAGTGGCGCGTGCGCGTGGCGTCCTCCACCAGCCGACGCAGCTCGGCCTGGCCGGGGTCGTCGTCCTGTCGCTGGCGGGTTCGGGCGGTTGCGGCCATCTCAGCTCTCCTCGCTCGTCGCCGCGCGGATGCGCAGCGCGTGGCCGTCGGGATCCGCGACGAGCATTCCGTCGCGGAAGCCGAGCGGGTTCTCGGGCAGGTCGACCGCGCCCGGCGACACGAAGGTCGCGCGCGCGGAGAACAGGCGTTGGGCCAGGGCGGGGAGCGGGCCGGCGGCGACCAGGTCCGTCTGCCAGTGGAGCAGGTCGTTGGCCCGGGCGTCGACGGGCCGCGGCCGGCCGTCGCGGGGGGCCAGGTACTCGAGCAATTCGATCCCGGGACCCGAATCCGCGCGCAGGGCCGTGATCCGCAGCCGCGCGCCGAACACGTTGTTCAGGTGCTCCTGCTCGGTGCCCCAGTTCTCGCTCGCTCCGGCGACGCGCAGCCCCAGCAGGTCGCGGTAGAAGGCGATGCTGCGCTCGGTGTCGCGCACCACGATCGCCGTGTGGTCGATGCCGAGGAACAGGGAGCCCTTCGCCTTCTCCTGCCAGCGCGGGTCGCCCTTGCCGGGCGGAAAGGCGATCAGCTCGAGGAAGTGGCCGTCCGGGTCGCGGAAGTAGAAGGCCTCGATCCCGCCGGCGTTGGGATTCCAGTCGGGCAGCCGCTGGGGCCCCGTGGAGGCGTGCTCGACCCTGTGCTCGCGCAGGCTCGCGTAGGCGCGGTCGAGGTCGCTCACCACGATCGCGATGTGCTGGAACCACTGATCGTTCCCGCGCGAGTCGGCGGGCATCGGTCGCCCGCGCGGAGCGAGATACTCGGAGAGCTCGATCTCCTCGCCGCCCAGGCGCATCTGCACCACGCGCAGGCGCAATCCGAACACGCCCTCGAGGTGCTCGTAGGCCTCGCCCCAGACCTCCGTCTCCCCGATCTTCTCGAAGCCGAGCACGTCGCCGTAGAAGGCGGCGGCGCGGTCGACGTCGGAGACGGTGATGCCGATCGGTCCCACCGCGGCAATCGGCTCGCCGGCGGCGACGCGCAGCCCGACGAGCAGGGCCAGCGCGAGGAGCGTCAGGGCGCGCTTCATCCCAGCCGCTCCAGCAGGCGGTCGCCCACGCGCAGCGCGTTCGCCATGATCGTGAGTGCCGGGTTCACCGCCGCGCTCGACGGGAAGAAGCTGCCGTCGACCACGTACAAGTTGTCGAGCTCGTGGGCCTTGCAGTCCACGTCCAGCGCCGAGGTCTTCGGGTCGCGGCCGAAGCGGATCGTGCCGTTCTGGTGCGCGACACCGGCGAGCGGGATGCGCTGCTGGAGGTACAGGTTCCGGGAGAACAGGCCCTGGTGGCAGGCGTCGCCGTGCACCGCGCAGCGCCGCTGCCCCTTCATCGCCTCCTCCAGCTTGTGCACCAGCCGCCGGTGGCCCTCCTCGTTGTTTGGCCGGTAGCGCAGCACGATCCGGCCGTCGCGGTCGAGCGTCACGCGATTCTCCGGATCGGGCAGATCCTCGGAGGTGAGCCAGAAGTCGAGGGAGTGCTTCGCCATCAGGTCGAGGGTGAAGCCCGGAGCGAGCTTCGGCGCGCCCGCGCGCAGCGTGTCGCGATCGAGCTTGCCCACGAAGGAGATGTGCCCCATCGGGAAGCTCCACTCGGGCGAGCCGTAGTAGAAGTCGTTCACCGACAGTGTCTTCTGGAACACCGTCGGGTTCGGGCACTGCGAGACCGCCATCAGCACCGAGTTGATGTGTCCCATGTAGTGGCGCCCCACGACGTCCGAGCCGTTGGCCAGACCGCGCGGATGCTTCGGACTCGTCGAGCGCAGCAGCAGGGCCGCCGAGTTGATCGCGCCCGCCGAGACGACGACCACGTCGGCGGCGAAGCGCTCGGTCGCCCCGTTCCGCTCGACGACCACCTGCGACACCGAGCGCCCGGTCGCATCGGTCTCCAGGCGCGAGACGGTGGCGCCGGTGAGCAGGGTGACGTTCGGGTGCTCGAGTGCGCGGTCCACGCACACGACCTGGGCGTCGGACTTCGCCTGTACCAGGCAGGGGTGGCCGTCGCAGGTGCTGCAGCGGATGCAGCGGCTGCGCTGGGGCGCCGCCTCGTCGAGCATGATCCCGAGCGGCGTATGGAAGGGACGCAGGCCCTGGGCGGCGAAGTCTTCCGAGAGCTGCTGGAGGCGGGGCTCGTGGCTCACCGGCGGGTGGGGATAGGGACCGTCCGCCGGCGGATCGAAGGGGTCCTCGCCGCGCTGCCCGTGCACGTGGTAGAGGCGCTCCGCCTCGCCGTAGTAGGGCGCCAGGTCGTCGTAGGAGATCGGCCAGGCCGGAGAGACACCGCCGTGGTGCTTCACCTCGCCGAAGTCCTCCCGGCGCAGGCGGAACAGCGCGGCACCGTAGAACTTGGTGTTGCCCCCGACGCAGTAGTTCGTGTGGGGGTGCAGAGACTCACCGTCGCCGTCGCGCCACTCCTCCTTCGCGGCGTACTTCCCCTCCAGATTCACCGCGCGCGTGCTCCAGTTGTCGAGCTCGCGGGGCACGTAGTCGCCGCGCTCGAGCAGGAGGATGCGCAGTCCGCTGGGAGCGAGCTTCCAGGCCAGCGTTCCCCCGCCGGCCCCGGTCCCGATGATGATCACGTCGTAGCGATCCATGTCGCCTCCCCTTCGCGCTGTTCGGATGACCGGGTCGTTTCGCTGGACGCGGCATAGCCGCAGCGGAAGATGCAGCGCTGCCGGTTCTGGTGGTGAAGCTTCGCGCAGCGCACGCGCGTCTCTCCGAACGCGCGCACGTAGACCTCGCCGGCCAGGAGCATCCCCAGCGTCGGCGCCGTGAAGTAGATCCACAGCGCGCCGAACTCGTGCGCTCCGGCCGCCGATCCGAGCGTGCGGGCCGGGTTCATGCTCATGCCGGAGATCGGCGCCTCGAGGGTGATGTAGGTGGCGATCAGCAGCCCGGCGAACAGCCCCGTGAAGCGCGCGGTGCGCGGGGCGTTCGACGCGCACAGCACCGTGAGCATCAGGCCGCAGGAGATCGCCAGCTCGGCGGCGAACGCCGGCAGGACGCCGAGAGGCCCGGGCAGCGTCGCGGCGTGGTGCACGCTCGGGTGGGCGACCGCGCTCAGCCAGGAGGAGGTGACCCAGACGCCGACCAGGGCCCCGGCGAACTGGGCGACCGCGTAGCAGAGGGCGTCCGGCCCCTCGATCTTGCCGAGCCGGAAGAACGCAAAGGTGAGGGCGGGATTGAAGTGCGCCCCCGAGCGTTTTCCCCAGGGCGAGTACACCAGGGCGACGGCGGTCGCGCCCATCGCGATCCCCATCAGCGCTCGGCGCAGAGTGCCGTTCGGGATCGCCGCGTGAACCGGCGAGGCCGGATGCTCGAGCAGCGCGGTGAAGCAGAGCGCCGACGTCATGAAGGCCGCGATCCCCGCCGCCTCGATCGCGTACTCGGGCCAGTGCGCCTTCAGGGTCGTTCGGAGCGGGGATCGGGTCGCCACGGCCCGTTGGATGGACCGGTCGGGGCTCCGGTAACGGAGAGCCGCGGCTCGTCCTCGCCGCGGAAGCGGTAGAAGAGATGGCCGTCGCGGAAGTCGTGCTCGTCGAGCACGTGGCGGATCTCGCCGAGCTCGAGCAGCCGCTGCCCGAGCGTGACGCTCTCTCCGCGCGAGAGCCCCTCGTGGGCGACCAGCCAGTCGACCGCCTCGCGGCCGACGAAGCAGCGCGGGTACACGGAGAGCAGGTGCCGGCGATCGCGCATCGCCACGCCGCCCGCGCTGCGCAGGCGCCGGGCGACCTCCGCCAGCTCGCCCTCCTCCCAGTGCTCGGGTCCGCGCTCGCGCTCCCACCCCGTGGGCGGGGCGGGCGGCGCCGGCGCGGTGTGGTCGCACTCGCGCGCCGCCGCGAAGGCGGCCGGATCGCGCCACGCGGCGACCAGCTGCTCGAGGGTGGGGGAGCGCAGGGTGAGGTCGCGCTGCGGGACCGGGATCTCGATGCCGTGCCGTCGCAGAGACTCCTCCACGCGGAAGAACAGGTCGCTCACCAGCTCCTGCTGACGGCGCGGATCGGACGTCCACACGAGCAGGTCGAAATCGAGGGAGCTCGCGCCGAAGCCGCGCATCTGCACCGAGGCGCGCGGGTCGCGCAGTACGCCCGGGTGGTCCGCCGCCGCCGCCAGGAGCGCGCGCCGCACCAGGCGGACGTCCGAGCCGTAGGCGACCCCGACCGGCACGTGCAGCCGGCAGCGCGGGTCGAGGTGGCTCCAGTTCACCACTTCCTGCTCCAGGAAGCGCGAGTTCGGGATCAGGATCGCCACCTCGTCGGTGGTGAGGATCTCGGTGCTGCGCGCGCCGATGCGCTGCACGGTTCCCGAGAAGCGCCCCACGTCGACGAAGTCGCCCGGCTGGATCGGGCGCCCGACGTTGATCAGCAGACCGCTGACGAAGTTGTTGGCGATGTTCTGGAGCCCGAAGCCGATGCCGACTCCCAACACGCTGGCGAGGATGGCGAGGGAGCGGACGTCCACTCCCCAGACCTGGAGCACGAGCAGGAAGCCCAGGCCGGCGAGCAGGTAGCGGCCGAGGGCCGCGGCCGTCTCCAGCAGGCCGCCCTCCGCACCAGTGAGCGCGGCCAGCCAGGAGCGCAGCGCCCGCACGGCCCAGCCGACGCCGAACCAGACGGCGAGCAGCTCCAGCGGCAGCGCCAGCAGGTCCAGGGCGGAGAAGGGCTTGGTGTCGACGGAGAAGAGGGGTGTGCGCAATCCCGCGGACACCATCGCGACCCCGGCGTCGCGGACGCGGGCGAGCTCCGGGATCCGCGCGATCGCCCAGCCGAGAGCCGCCAACCAGACGACGGCCTGGAGCCCGGCGGCAACCAGCGCCGTCGCGCGGCGAACGGGTCGTCCGGCGTGCAGCGGAAGACCGTGCCGGCGCGTCCACCACAAGGGCAGCCGGCGGCCGGCGCGCGCGAGTGCGTAGTGCAGCAGGGCCGCCACCGCGAGCGCGACGACCGCGGACCCCGCGCCGGTCCCCGCTCCCTCGTTCATGGCGTCGCGAGCACGTCGCGCTCGAGTCGGATCAGCTCGCCCAGCGACCAGGCCTGGAACGGGCAGCCCCTCGCCGCGTGCGGCGGCTCGCCGTCGGCGATCTCCGAGACGTGCCCCAGCCCCGCCTCCTCGAGATGGGCGAGCAGCGGGCCGAGGAAGCGAGTCCGCGCCTCCTCGCGCGCGGCGGCGGTGGCGCCGCGCACCCGGACCCACGCCTCGACGAAGGGCCCCGCGAGCCAGGGCCAGACGGTTCCCTGGTGATAGGCGGCGTCGCGCGCGAGCGGTCCACCCTCGTAGTGTGCGGCGTAGGCCGGGTGGTCGGGCGCGAGCGAGCGGAGCCCGAGCGGCGTCCACAGTCGCGCCTCGACCGCGTCCACCAGCCGCCGCCCGCGCTCGCCGCCGAGCAGGGCGATCGGCAGGCCGCCGACCGCGAAGATCTGGTTCGGACGGAACGACGCGTCGGCGGTCCCCCGCCGGTGATCCACGTCGACCACGTCGTAGAGGGCGCCGGCCGCGTCGTTCCAGAAGCGGGCGCGGAAGCTCGCGGTTGCCCGGTCGGCGAGCGGGCCCCACTGCTCGTGGCCCTCGGCAGCCAGGCGCAGGGCGTTGATCCACAGCGCCTGCACCTCGACCGGCTTGCCGATGCGCGGCGTCACCACCCAGTCGCCGACCCGCGCGTCCATCCAGGTGAGCTGCACCCCGGGCTCGCCCGCGGCCAGCAGGCCGTCCTCGTCGGCGCGGATCCCGAAGCGGGTGCCCTTCGTGTAGGCCTCGAGGATCGCGTCCACGGCGCCACCGAGCCGGGCGCGGTCGCGCGCCGTCGGCCGGGCGCGCCGCAGGTACTCGCCCACGGCGACTGCGTACCACAGCGACGCGTCGACCGAGTTGAACTCGGGGGCGCCGCCGCGATCGGGGAAGCGGTTGGGGAGCATGCCCTCGGAGACGGTGTCGGACCACGCGAGCAGGATCTCGTTGGCGACGTCGAGGCGGCCGGTGGCGAGGCAGAGACCGCGCAGCGCGATGAAGGTGTCGCGGCCCCAGTCGGTGAACCAGGGATAGCCGGCGACCAGCGTGCGGCCCGCTCCGCGTCGGACGACGTAGGCGTCGGCCGCGCGCAGCCGCGGCGAGGCGAAGCGGGTGCGCCGCGTCCGCTCGGCGTCGCGCAGCCGATCGCAAGTGGCGACCGGATCCTCGCCGGCTCCGCCGAGCTCCGCACCGCTCTCCTCGCCGGCCGCCAGCAGGCACACCGCCGGGCCCGCTCCCAGCTCGAAGCGGAAGACGCCCGGGGAGGCCAGGTCCTCGGAGAAGTCGAGGCCGCGCGCGCGCTCCTCGGCGTACAGGAAGCTGCGGTACCACAGCGGCTCGTGGACGTAGCGGGCGTTGGCTCGCACGAACACCGGACCGACACCGGGATAGGGCCGCCAGATCCAGCCCGCCGCGCGCTCCTCGGGGAGGAAGGCGAAGGCGGGGTTCTCGTGGTGCAGCGCGTGATAGTCGCGGCCCGAGAGCAGCGGGCGCACGCACAGCACCGCGTCGCGCGGTGCGGGGGCCGGACCGGCCCACCGCCACGCCACCGCCACGCGCGGCGCGCCCGGGATCGCGAACAGCTCCTGCTCGACGCGCGCGCTCTCGTCCAACCGGATCGTCCAGCGCGGCCACGGCTCGTGCGAGAAGGATTCGATGCGGCTCGCGCCGTCGGGGTGGACCACGTCGGGCAGGTAGGCCTGGGAGGTGAGGGCGACGGAGCGGCCGCTCCACTCGACCCACGCCTCGAAGCCGTTCACGAGCACGGTCCGGTCGGTAGGCGGCGTGCGGGCGGCGAGCAGCAGCGCGTGGTAGCGGCGGGTCCGCATCCCGGACACGGTGCCCGAGGCGAAGCCGCCCAGCCCGTCTGCCTCGAGCCACTCCAGACCCGGGTCGACTTCGCTCGCCTGCGGCTCGCTGCGCCCGGCCTTCGGCCGCTTGCGGTCCTCGGAACGCATGTCAGTCGGTTCGCGCGAAGCGGATGACGTGCTTGATGCCCGTGGGACGGCCGAGCAGCAGCTCGCGGTACTCCTCGGGCGCGTGTCGGCCGCTCACCAGTGAGCGGAGCGCCTCCGGCCAGCGCCGGCCGAACTCCGCGACGTCGCGGATCGCCGCCTCGAAGGCGTCGCGCCCCGCGTTGACCGTGCCCAGGATGACCTGGTTGCGCAGCACCAGGTTTCTCATCAGCAGATCGGTGTCGACCGCGACCGGCTCCTTGCGCCCGGGGACGCCCGTGAACACGAAGATGCTGTTCGCGCCGAGCGCCTGCATCGAATCGAAGGCGAGGCGCGACGCGCCCGCGGCCTCGTACACGACGTCGATCGCGCCGAAGCGCGCCGCGATCTGGTCGGGCGGCACGTCCTTCGAGGACGCGTAGGTGGCGCCGATCGCCTCCACCACCCGACTCTTCTCGTTCGGCGCCTCCTCGCGCGCGTAGACGATCGTCTCGAAGTCGCGCGCGCGCAGCGCCATCGCGCCCAACAGGCCCACCGGGCCTGCACCCAGCACCAGCGCGCGCCGGCAGTGGCCGTGGTTCTTGCCCGGCCGGTGCGGGCACCCCCAGGGTAGGCGCTCCTGGAGCTGCCAGATCTGGATCAGCGCCTTCTGGGCGATCGTGAGCGGCTCGACGAGGATGGCGACGTCGCGCAGGGCCTCGGGCACCGGGTTCAGGTAGCGCTCCTCCTCCACCACGAACTCGGTCATGAAGCCGTGGGCGCCGCCGATGCCGCGCTCCTGGAAGTCGCCCGTGAAGCAGAAGTCCTGCCGATCGCATCGGCACGCGGTGCAGTGCGCGTGGGGACACGGCCGGCGCACCATCGGCACCACCAGGTCGCCCGGAGACACGCTCTTCACGTCGGCGCCCACCTCCACGACACGGCCCAGCGACTCGTGGCCGATGATCAGGTGGTCGGACCCTTCGGGCGGCGTTCCGTACTGGAAGGCGCAGATCTCGCGATCGGTGCCGCACACGCCGACGTCGAGCATCTCCAGCCGCACCTGGGTGGGACTCGCGATCGAGGGCAGGTCGGCGTCGATCAGCTGCACGTCGCGAGACTTCGGGAATACGGCGATGGCCTTCATGGCAGGCTCCTCAGATCGCGTCCAGGTGAGCGCGGGCGGGCACCTGGGTGGCGACGGTGATCGATGCGGCGAGCAGCACGAGGTCCTTCAGCAGGAACTCGCCGGCCAGGGTCAGGTTCGGGAAGCCCGCGTCACCGAAGCTGACGGCGGGCGCGATGACGAAGATGGTCAGCGTGCCGAGGAACAGGCCGACGCACACCAGGCCTACCCAGCGCAGCGCGACGCCCGCCATCAGTGCGAGCGCGGCGCTCACCTCGGCACAGCCCAGCAGGTAGACGACCGCCGGGAAGGCGAGGAAGGAGAAGGAGGCCTGGAGCAACCCGACCACCGGCGCCGGGTCGACGAACTTGAGCGCGCCGATCCACAGCAGGACGATCGCCAGGCTGAAGCGGAGCGCGGGCCGCGCGAGGCCCTCGAGGTGGCGGAAGAGGGATTCCATCGCAGTTCCTCCCATTTCTCCCGGACCCCACGGTGCGTGGGGTCGGGTCGGGTGCCGTGACCCGGACGCGCGATCAGATGCGCTGCCACCGCACCGAGTAACGCGCGGCAGGGGCCGCGCCGTCGCGCGCATTCGTTACCGCTCGGAGAGGCTGAACATCGAATGCGCCGCCGCGAAGCCTCGCAAGGAGTCGAACGATGGAGCGAAGCGATCCCCTGTTCCTGCCCGTGATCCTCGGGACCTCCCGCAAGGGGCGGCGCTCGGCCCATGTCGCGCGCTTCGTCGCCAGCATGGCGGCGAAGCAGCCCGGCGTGGTGACCGAGCTGATCGACATCGCGGAGCTCCCTCTACCCGCCGACGATGCCGGCGAGGCGATCCGCGACGCCGCGTTCGCCGAGAAGATGGAGCGCGCCGACGGCCTCGTGATCGTCTCGCCGGAGTACAACCACAGCTTTCCCGGCCTGCTCAAGCACGCCCTCGACTCGTGCCTCGAGCAGTACATCCACAAGCCGGCGGCGGTCGTCGGCGTGGCGGCCGGCCCCTTCGGCGGCGCGCGCTGCATCCAGAGCTTCCTGCCCGTGCTGCGCGAGCTCGGCCTGGTGGCCACCTTCACCGACCTCTACTTCGGCTCCGTCTACGACCTGTTCGACGAGGAGGGCCGGCTCTCGAACCCGGCCTTCGAGCGGCGCACGCGCGATTTCCTCGATGAGCTCGCCTGGATGGCGGAGACGCTGCGCTGGGGACGGCGCAACGTGGGCGTCGACACGGGAGAGGAGGCCGTGGCTGCGGAGCCGCTCCCCTGTCCCGTCTGCGGGAATGCGATGAACCACCACGCCGACAAGCCCGTCGAGCCGCGCAGCGAAGAAGAGGCGGGGCGCGTCGATCCGGCGACGGGAGGGCTGACCCTCGCGGCCCACACCTGCCCCGCCTGCGGTCACGCCGAGGCGCGCCTCGCCGGCGCGCCCGCATGAAGGTGCTGATGCTCGGCTGGGAGTTCCCGCCGCACTTCGCGGGCGGGGTCGGCGTCGTGTGCGATGCCCTGAGCCGGGCCTTGGTGCGCCAGGGCCTCGAGGTGACCTACGTGATGCCCCACCCGCACGCGGGCAGCGGGCGGAACGGCGTCCGGGTGATCGGCGGCGAGGCCCGTCCGGCGGAGCTCGCGGTGGAGAGCCCGCTCGTCTCGTACGCCTCTGGCGCACCGCCGATCCAGGTGCCCGGCGAGGACGTTCCGCCGGCGCGCACCCCCCTCTACGGCCCGGATCTGCTCGAGGCCGTCGAGCGCTTCGGGCTCGACGCGCCGCGCTGCGTCGCCGCCCACGGCGTCGACTTCGACGTCATCCATGCCCACGACTGGACGACCTTCCCGGCCGGTCTCGCGCTGCGCGATCGCTGGCGCGTACCGCTGGTGGTGCACGTCCACATCACCGAGTTCGACAAGAGCGGAGGGGAGCACGCCGACCCGCGCATCTACGAGGTCGAGCGGAGCGGCCTGCTCGGAGCCGACCTCGTCGTGGCCGTGAGCCGCCGGGTCGCGGACACCTGCGTCACCCGCTACGGCGTCGACCCGGCGCGCGTCCGGGTGGTGTACAACGGCGTCGAGCACGACGAGACCGATCGCGGGACGGGCCTGCCCCTGCACCCGCTCGTCCTCTTCCTCGGTCGCGTCACCCTCCAGAAGGGACCGGAGTACTTCCTGCGCGCGGCGCGACGCGTGCTCGACGTGGAGCCCGAGACGACCTTCGTCCTGGCCGGGACCGGCGATCATCTTCCGCGCATGATCGAGCACGCCGCGGAGCTGGGTCTGGGACGGCACGCGCTCTTCACCGGCTTCGTCGACCGCGAGCGCGCCGCCGAGCTCTACGCCTCGGCCGACGTGTTCGTGATGCCGAGCGTCAGCGAGCCCTTCGGCATCGTTCCGCTCGAGGCGATGGACCGCGGCGTTCCGGTGATCGTGTCGCGCCAGTCGGGCGTCTCCGAGATCCTGCGCAACGCGCTGAAGGTCGACTTCTGGAACGTGGAGGAGCTGGCGGCGAAGATCGTCGCGGCCCTCCGCTATCGGGGCCTCGCCAGCCAGCTGCGCCGTGCTGGCCGCGCCGAGGCGGGTCGGCTCGGCTGGGACGCCGTCGCAGACCAGACCCGCCGCATCTATCGGGAGGTGGTCCATGCCTGACGTGTGTCTGTACTTCCAGGTCCACCAGCCGCGCCGGCTGCGCCGCTACGGGGTGTTCGAGATCGGGCGCCGTCACGACTACTTCGACGATGGCCTCGACGAGGCGATCCTGCGCAAGGTGGCGGCGCGCTGCTACCGCCCGATGAACCGCCTGCTGCTCGACGAGATCGCTCGCCACGGCGGTCGCTTCCGGGTGGCCTTCTCCCTTAGCGGGGCGGCGATCGAGCAGCTCGAGCGCTGGGCGCCGGACGTGATCGAGAGCTTCCAGGAGCTCGCCCGCACCGGCTGCGTCGAGTTCCTCGGCGAGACCTATCACCACAGTCTCTCGTTCCTGGCGTCGCTGGAGGAGTTCGACCACCAGGTGGCCCAGCACTCGGACGCGATCGAGCGGTCGTTCGGGACGCGTCCCACCGCCTTCCGCAACACGGAGCTGATCTATCACGACTCGCTCGCCGCCCACGTGGGGCGGCTCGGCTTCCGCACCGTGCTGGCGGAGGGCGCCGACGCGGTGCTCGGCTGGCGATCGCCCAACTTCGTCTATGCGACACCCGTCGGCGGTTCGCCGCGTCTGCTGCTGAAGAACTACCGCCTGAGCGACGACATCGCCTTCCGCTTCGGAGATCGCGGCTGGGACCACTTCCCGCTCTCGAGCGAGACCTTCGCCTCCTGGATCCACGCCGCCAACGGCAGCGGACAGCTGGTGAATCTTTTCATGGACTACGAGACCTTCGGCGAGCATCAGTGGGAGGACACGGGGATCTTCGCCTTCATGCGCGAGCTGCCGGCGGCGGTGCTCCGGCACCCGGAGGGCGGGTTCGCCACCCCCAGCGAGGCCGCGGCGCGCTTCGCCCCGCTGGATGCGATCTCGTTTCCCCGCTTCGTCTCCTGGGCGGACGTCGAGCGCGACCTCTCGGCCTGGCTCGGCAACGCGATGCAGCTCTCCGCCCAGCGGAGCCTCTACGAGCTGCGCGAGCCGGTGATCGCGACCGGAGACGAGCGGCTGCTCGAGGACTGGCGCCGTCTCACCACCAGCGACCACCTCTACTACATGTGCACGAAGTGGTTCCAGGACGGCGACGTGCACAAGTACTTCAGCCCCTACGAATCTCCCTACGAGGCGCACATCGCCTTCATGAACGCGCTCGCGGACGTCGCGCTGCGCGCGGGCGTACGCGCGGGCGCGTCGGGCCCCGGGGCGTTACCGGGCGCGGGACCGCGAATCGAATCCGTCGCGCGCGGTTGACGCCGCAGCGCGCAACCGGAGCCGACGACGTGACCCACTCCCGACGCTTTCCCGGATCCCACCTACGGCGCTATGCCGTCCTCGTCTGCGGCGCCCTGCTGGCGAGCGCCTTCGCGGCGGCGCCGGGCCGGGCCCAGTCCCTCACTCTCGCGCGCGCGAAGGAGATCGCCGCGACGGCGGTGGCCGAGGCGAAGCGCCTGTCGGCGCCCGGTGGCGCGATCGCGATCACCGACGCGGGCGGCCACCTGCTCTACCTGGAGCGTCTCGACGGCACGTTTCCGGCCGCCGCCACCGTGTCGGCGGAGAAGGCGCGCACCGCCGCGGTGTTCCAGCGCCCCACGGCCGACTTCGAGGACGCGATTCGCGGCGGGCGCAACGCGCTGCTCGGCGTGGCCGTGATGACTCCGCTCATGGGCGGCCGCCCGATCCACGCCGATGGCGCCGTCGTGGGCGCGATCGGCGTGAGCGGCGCGGCCAGCGCCCAGCAGGACGACGAGATCGCCCGGGCCGCCGTGACGGCGGCCGAGACGGCGGGAGGTTCGTGAGATGCGCATTCCCTCGCTCGCGATCGCCGGGGCCTTCGCCCTCGCCTCCTCGGCGCTCGGATCGTCCTCCGCGGCGGCCGAGGAGGTGATGGTCTTTCCGCGCGCCGAAGTCGACGCGGCCTTCCTCCGCGGCGCCCCGCTGTTCGAGACCGGGACCTACAAGATCCACGCCAGTCGCCGCGACGGGCCAGGGCTCGCCGAGGTGCACGAGGTCGACACGGACATCCTCTACGTCCTCTCGGGAACGGCGACCTTCGTGACCGGCGGCGCGCTGGTCGCGCCCGAGGAGATCGCGCCCCACGAGGTCCGGGGCCGCGCGATCGAGGGCGGGAGCGCGCGCGAGATCGGGCCGGGCGACGTCGTGACGGTTCCGCACGGCACGCCGCACTGGTTCCAGGAGGTGCCCGGGCCCTTCACCTACTACGTGGTGAAGGTGAGCGACGGCGTCGACGCCGCCGCCGCGCCGGCGGGAGATCCGCTGGCGGTGATCGACCTGGCGACGCAGCAGGGCGTGGCGCGCGTGAAAGGCGCCTGGCGCTACCGCGACGCCCAGATCGTCCCCGCGCAGAACCGCGCGCCCGACGCCGAGGGCCAGCCGACCGGCGCGCCGGTCTCCACCTACGGGATCGAGCCGGCGGCCGGCTGGGCGGACTACGACGACTCCCAGTGGCCGGTGATCGCGCCCGAGTCCCTCGCGGCGCGGCGCGGGAACGGTCGGGTCTCCTTCGGCTGGTACCGCTTTGCCCTGGTGGTGCCCGAGCGCGTGGGCGACGTGCCCACCGCGGGCAAGACGCTCGTCTTCGAGACCGTGGTCGACGACTACGCCGAGATCTGGGTCGACGGCGAGATCGAGCGCTCCCTCGACCAGCGCGGCGGCTCGGTGGTGGCGGGCTGGAACGCGCCGAACCGGGTGGTGGTCGGGCGCGACGTCCACCCGGGCCAGCGCATCCAGATCGCCGTGTTCGGAATCAACGGACCGCTCTCGGACCCGCCGGCGAACTTCGTCTACCTGCGCACGGCACGCCTCGAGGTGCATCCCACCGCCACTCCCGGCCCCCACGCGGTGGCGCCCCGCGAGGTGAACGTCGCCGTGCGGCGCGTCGACCCGGGGATCGATGCGATCGTCCCGGCCAACCCGAAGCTGTTCAAGCTCGCCGAGGGGTTCCAGTTCACCGAGGGACCGGTGTGGGTGGCCGACGGGGGCTACCTCCTGTTCAGCGATCCGAACGCGAACCGCATCTACCGCTACGACCCGGCGGGCGACGGGAAGCTCTCGGTGTTCCGCGACCGCTCGGGCTACGAAGGGGCGGACATCGCCGAGTACGGGCAGCCGGGCTCGAACGGGCTCGCCCTCGACCCGGAGGGTCGCCTCACCGTGGCCGAGCACGGCCGCCACCGGATCGCTCGCCTGGAGACGATCGCGGTCGGCGCCGGCGAGACCGACCTGGCCGACCGCTACGACGGCAGACGCCTGAACAGCCCGAACGACCTCGTCTACCGCTCGGACGGCACGCTCTTCTTCAGCGACCCCCCCTTCGGGCTGCCGCGCTTCTTCGACGACCCGCGCAAGGAGCTGCCCTTCAGCGGGGTCTACTCGCTGAACGGCGTCGGGCTCGTGCTCGCCTCCCGCGACCTGGAGGGCCCCAACGGCCTCGCCTTCTCTCCGGACGAGAAGTTCCTCTACGTGACCAACTGGGACACGCAGAAGAAGGTGGTGATGCGCTACGCGGTCGCCTCGGACGGCACCCTGGCCGACGGCCGCGTCTTCTTCGACATGACCGGCGCGCCGGGCGAGGAGGCCCTGGACGGCATGAAGGTGGACTCGGCCGGCAACCTCTACGTCTCCGGTCCCGGCGGCCTGTGGGTGATCGCCCCGGACGGCCGCCACCTGGGGACGATCCGCGGGCCGCGGCTGGCCGCCAACTTCGCCTGGGGCGACGAGGACGGCCGGACCCTGTACTGGACCGCCCGCTCCAGCTTGTACCGGATGCGGCTCGGCATCCCCGGGGCCGGTCGGGTCGGGGTCGCGGGCGCCCGGGACTAGCGCAGGCAATCCGCGCTTGTGGCAAAATGCACCGCCGGGGCCACGGTGCCCGAGGTCTTCGGACGCCGTCCCGCCCCCTCCTACCGAGGCGGTTCCATGATCGACGCGCTGGGTGTTCCCGCGGATCGCTCCGAGGGCGCGGTCGAGAAGTGGAACGCGGAGCTCGCCTTCCGCCCGGTCGTCGAGGCCACCGCCGACAAGGCCGGCCTGGACTTCATGCGCCACCTGGTGAAGAACCTGGCCCAGTCCCTGGCGGTCGAGCACGCCTTCGTGGCCGAGTTCGCCGGCACCGAGCAGCGGGTGCGCACGATCGCTTTCTGGAGCGGGGAGGACTGGCGCCCCAACGTCGAGTGGGCGCTCGCGGGTACGCCCTGCGAGCGTGTCGTGGCCGGCGAGTTCTGCCTGTACAAGGACGACGTCCAGACCCTCTTCCCGGAGGACACGGACCTCGTCGGGCTCGGGGTGCGCAGCTACCTCGGGCTGCCGCTGCGTGGCGCGAACGGCCGCACCCTCGGCCATCTGGCCGCCCTCGACACGCGGCCGATGCAGGGCGATCCGCGCGGCCTGGCGATCTTCGAAGTGTTCGCGAACCGCGCCCGGGTGGAGATGGAGCGGCTGCACGCCGAGGCGGTGCTGCAGCGCGCCTTCGGCGACCTGGAGGTGCGCCTCGAGACCGCGCGCCAGGATCTCGCCGAGACCCAGCACAGCCTCGACCTCGCCTACAACGAGCTCCAGGCCCTGCTGGAGATCAACCAGTCCTCCACACGCCACCTCCAGCGCACCAACCTGTTCTCCGAGCTCGCTCGCAGCGTGAAGCCGCTGCTCCCCTGCGAGCGCTTCGGCATCGAGGTGCCGACGGGTCCCGAGTCCCTGCGCGTGCACGTGCTGGCCCTCGACCGGCCGGCCAGCGGCCCGATGATCGAGGACTTCCCCTCGGCCGGCACCGCCTGCCGCTGGGCCCAGGAGCAGCGCCAGCGCTACGTCGCCCACGCGCGCGAGGAGCTGCGCGAGCGCTTCCCGATGACGCACGTGGTGATGGAGCGCGAGGGCATGGAGTCGCTGTGCGCGTTGCCGCTCCTGCGCGAGGAGAAGAGCTTCGGGGCGCTCTTCTTCATGTCGACCGAGCGCGGCGCCTACCGCGAGATCCCCGCCTCGCTGGTCGATCGCGTGGCCAGCGCGGTGGCGGTGGCCGTCGACCACTGCTTCGCCTACGAGGAGCTGAAGCAGCTCCGCGACAAGCTGCGCGACGAGAACGTCTACCTCCAGGAGGAGATCCAGCAGGAGCACAACTTCGCGGAGATCGTCGGCCACAGCCCGGCCCTCGCGAAGGTGCTCTCGCTGGTGGAGACGGTGGCACCGACCACCGCCACCGCGCTGATCCTCGGCGAGACGGGCACCGGCAAGGAGCTGGTGGCGCGCGCCATCCACGACCGCAGCCCGCGCCGGAGCCGGCCGCTGGTGAAGGTCAACTGCGCGGCGATCTCGGCCGGTCTGGTGGAGAGCGAGCTCTTCGGCCACGTGCGCGGGGCCTTCACCGGCGCGACGACCGCCCGCACCGGGCGCTTCGCCGTGGCCGACGGCGGCACGATCTTCCTCGACGAGATCGGCGACCTTCCGCTGGACACCCAGGTGAAGCTGCTGCGCGTGCTCCAGGAGCGCGAGTTCGAGCCGGTCGGCAGCTCGAAGCCGCACAAGGTGGACGTGCGGGTGATCGCGGCCACCAACCGCGACCTGGAGCAGGAGGTGGCGGCCGGGCGCTTCCGCGCGGACCTGTTCTTCCGACTGAACGTGTTCCCGATCGCGATGCCGCCGCTGCGCGAGCGCGACGGAGACGTCGCGCTGCTGGCCGAGTTCTTCGCCGACCGCTTCGGGCGCGAGCTCGGCAAGCCGATCGAGGGCATCGACCCCCAGGCGATGGAGCGCCTCGTCGCCTACCGCTGGCCCGGAAACGTGCGCGAGCTCTCGAACGTGATCGAGCGCGCGGTGGTGCTGTCGCGCGGACCGCTGCTCGACATCGCCCCGGAGCTGCTGCCCGGAGTGGCCGCGGTCCCCCAGGCCGCGGCCGAAGAGCCGGCGGCGGCCCCCTCCGCGAACGGCGGGACGCTGGAGGAGATCGAGCGTCGCCACATCGCCGCCACCCTCGCCAGCACCGGCTGGGTGATCGAGGGCGAGCGCGGCGCCGCCGCCGTCCTCGGCCTGAGCCCGTCCACGCTGCGCAGCCGCATGAAGCGGCTCGGCGTGCGCCGCCCGCCGGCGAGCTAACCGCTTCCTGCGCGGGTTACGCCCGCCCCCCTGCCCGTATCGAAACGGGCGCAGGGGGCGTCATGGAAGACGTAGCGGAAGATCCCGGGGCCGGCGGTCGCTTTCGGGTCAGCGCCCAGTCCACGGGCGGGCGCGTGGTCCTGCGCCTGGAGGGGCGGCTCACCGCCCCGGACCTCGGCCTGGTCGAGAACGCGCTCCGCGAGGCCGTCCAGCGCAGTGCGTGGGTCGTGCTCGAGCTCTCCGGGCTGCGCTCCCTCGACGACGGCGCCGCTGCCGCGCTGGCCGAGCTCGCGCGTACCGGCGTCGAGCTGGTCGGCGCGTCGGGGTTCGTGAGCGCGCTCGTTCGCGCCGCCTCGCCCAGCGGTCGCTGAGGTCGCGGCCGCGAGATGTCGCGGCCACGACCGCGGCTCCCGCGATCCATCGCGGGGAATGGCCCGGAAGCCGCTCCGAATGCCTCCCGGATCGCTCCACAGTGGCTCTCGGCACTGGCACGGGCCTTGAAATACCGGCGAGCGAGCCCGACGCGGGCTCGCCTCGCCGCCGGCTCCGCGCGGCACCCCGGAGATGAAGATGGACGCCTCGCTCTCCTCCGCGCCGACGGCCGCCCCGGTCGCCCTGCCCGATGCCGAGCTGCTCGCCCGGCTGCGTGCCGGCGACGAAGCCGCCTACGCCGAGTGGATGCACGGCACCGCCGGCCGCATGCTGGCCGTCGCCCGACGCATCCTGCGCAACGAAGACGACGCCGAGGACGCCGTGCAGGAGGCCTTCACCCAGGCCTATCGGGCGCTTCCCCGCTTCGAGGGCCACGCGCTGCTCTCCACCTGGCTGCATCGGATCGTCGTCAACGCCTGCCTGATCCGCCTGCGCAAGCGGCGCCGCCACGGGGAGCGGTCCCTGGAGGAGCTGCTGCCCCGCTTTCAGGAGGACGGGCACCGCCTGGAGGTGACCGACCCGTGGCCGCGCGACCCGCTCGCCGAGCTGGAGGCGAAGGACGTGCGGGCGGGCGTCCGCGAGGCGATCGATCGCCTGCCCGAGCGCCACCGTTGCGTCCTGCTGCTCCGGGACATCGAAGGCCGCAGCGGAGAGGAGACAGCGGAGCGCCTGGGGATCCGACCCGATGCCGTGAAGATGCGGTTGCATCGCGCGCGGCAGGCCCTGCGCGGCCTCCTCGATCCGCAGCTTGCCGGACGAGGAATGCCGTGGGACCGACCGTCACCTGCCGAGAGCTGATCGATCTCCTGGACCGCTATCTGGAGGGCGAGCTGGCGCAGCCGCTCGCCGCGCGCTTCGAAGCGCACCTGGCGCGCTGCCCCGATTGCGCGGAGTACCTGCACTCCTACCGGCAGACGATCCGGCTCGCGCGCGAAGCCTGGTGCGCCGACGACCTGGTCCCGGCGGACGTGCCGCGCGAGCTCCTCGAGGCGCTCCTCGACGTGCGCTCGCTCGCGGCGTCGGCCGGAGACGTCGAGCCGAACTGACGGACCTTCGTTACCCGGAGACGGCTGACGGCATTCCACCCGGCATGACGCACATCCGACCGATCGCCGTTCTGCTCGTGGCCACCTCGCTCTCCCTGGTCGCGGTCGCCGAGACCGCCTCGGAGGGCGCGCCGATCCTGCTCGAGCGGCCGACGCTCTCCCTGGCCGCCGCGCGCAGCATCATCGCCGCCGCCGAGCGGGAGGCGACAGGGCGTGGTGTCGGCGTCGTGACGGTGGTGGTCGACCCGTCCGGCAACGTGATCCAGCTGTCGCGCATGGACAGCGCCCAGGTGGCGAGCGTGGAGGTGGGGATCGGCAAGGCGCGCACCGCCGCCATCTACCGGCGGCCGAGCCGCGTCTTCGAAGAGCAGGTGAAGAACGGCCGCGTGGCCGCGCTCGCCCTCGCCGGCGCCACGCCGCTCCAGGGCGGCGTCCCGGTCCTGGTCGACGGCGTGGTCGTGGGCGCGGTCGGCGTCTCCGGCGACACGCCGCAGGTGGACGAGGACATCGCGATCGCCGGCGCCGCCGCCCTCAGCGCGCACTGAAGGGCGCTGCGTCCCCGCGATCCGCACGGATTCGCACGAGCACGGCCGCGAGCCGTGACCGATGAGGAGGAATGGACCAATGAAGGCTTCGAAGTTCGGAGCGATCGTCGCCAGCACCGTAGTGGGGCTGGCCGGCACGATGGCCGTCGCCCAGTCGGCCCGGGCCGAGACCAAGGGCTGCTACCGCCCGCACTGCGGCTCGAGCGTGAAGGGTCACGAGGGCAAGTGCGGGGGCACGATGATCGAGGGTCTCACCAGCCAGGGCGCCTGCGAGGCGGCCGGCGGCGCCTGGGTCACCGCGGCCGAGGCGAAGAAGTTCGAGAAGAAGTCCGAGTAGGGCGCGGCGGAGACGCGGCGTCGCCGCGTCTCCGCCAGCGACTCCCGACCATCATGGGCGCGCCGCGCTTCGGAATCGGATTCCGCACCCCCTACGCCAGTGCCTTCGCCGAGGCGCCGCCCGGGGTGGACTGGCTGGAGGTCGTCTCGGACCACCACATCGGGGTCGGCGGACCGCGGCGCGCGCTGCTCGCGCGCCTGCGCCGGGACCGCCCGGTCGCCCTGCACGGCGTCGGGCTCGGGATCGCGGGCTGCGATCCCCTGGACGACATCTATCTGGAAGGGCTGCGCGAGCTGATCGCGTTCTGCGAGCCCGTCCACGTCAGCGATCACCTGTGCTGGACCGCCCTGGGCGGACGCACCTCCCACGACCTGCTGCCGGTCGCCTACACCGAGCAGGTGCTGCGACACGTGGTGGAGCGGGTACAGCGCGTGCAGGACCGGATCGGCCGGCGTCTGCTGCTCGAGAACGCCACCGCCTACGTCGCGTTCCGCGCCAGCGAGCTGGACGAGGCGGAGTTCACGGCCGAGCTGTGCCAGCGCTCCGGGTGCGGCGTGCTGCTGGATGTGAACAACCTGTACGTGAACGCGCAGAATCTGGGCAGTGATCCCGCGCGCTGGCTCTCCGCGATCCCCCAGGACGCCGTCGGCTATCTGCACCTCGCCGGCCACGCCGTGCTCCCCGACGTGCGCATCGACACCCACGCGCAGGCGGTGCCCGCCGCCGTCTGGCAGCTCTTCGAGCAGGTCGTGCGACGCCATCCCGGTGTCGACGTGATCCTCGAGCGCGACGACGCCCTGCCTCCGCTGGACGAGCTGGTGGCCGAGCTCGCCGCCGCGCGCGAACACTACGCGGTGGCCCGGGAGCGGGGGGCTGCCGGCGGTCCCGCGCGATCGCCGGGCGCACGTCGACCCGCCGCGCGCGCGACCGAGCGCGCCTGGCCGGAGCTGCAGCGCGCGTTCTGGCAGTGCGCCGTCGAGGCCGACGCGTCGTCCGGCGAGGCGGGCGACGCGCTCTTCGCGACGGACCGCCCCGTGCGCGCGGCGCGCGGCGCGCGCGTGTACGCGGACGCGTACCGGGCGAGCCTGGACGCCGCACTGGCGACGAACTTCCCCGCCCTCGCCCGCGTGCTGGCGCCCTGGGACTGGCAGCGCCTCGCCCGGGATTATCTGCGCGCCCACCCGCCGCGCGGACACGGCTTCGTCGGTCTCGGCGCCGACCTCGCCGACTTCGTGCGGAGCTTCGCCTTCGCCTCGGACTACGGCGTGCCCGCCTCCGCCCTGGCCGAGGTGGCGATGCTCGAGCAGGCGGAGCTGGAGGCGCAGGATGCACCGGATCCGCGCGGCGTCGTCACGCCCGAGGCTCTCGCCGGCGTCGCGGGCGAAGACTGGGAGGAGCTGCGGCCCGTGTTCGTCCCGGGCCTGCGCCTGGTCCGGGCGAGCCACGACGTGGCGACCGTGGTGTCGGCGGTCTCGCGCGGCGAGGTGCCCAGCCGTCCCGAGCCCACACCGTGCGCCTACCTGGTGGGGCGCGGGTGCGGCGGCGTGGTCACCGAGCGGCTGGCCCGCGAGGGCGCCTCGCTGCTCGAGACGCTGCTCGCGGGCCGACCTTTCGGCGAGGCCTGCGCGGGCGCGTACCCGGGGACCACCGAGGAGGAGGTAGCGGTCCGGAGCGCGCAGCAGCTCGTGCACTGGACCGCCCAGGGCCTGGTCTCCGCGGTGTAGACTCCGCCACCTCTGCGCATCGCGGATCTGGACAGCGTCTTCCCATCACCATCGCGCAGCACGCCGGTCGGATCGCAGCGTTCCTCGTGGCCGCGATCCTGCTGCGCAAGGACCCGATTCCGATCCGGCTCGATCCGGCAGCTCTGGCCCAGCTCGCTAGCGCGCGGTCGTCCGGACCGGAGGCAGTCGGCGGGCCCGCGCGATCCGCTGCTCCAGGCCCACCAGGTCGAGGGGCGCCACACCGTCGACGGCGCGGACCTGGGCCGGGCCGCCGAGCCAGATCTCGGTCGCCGGGCGGAGCCGGCTGCGCAGCCCGGCGAGGTAGGCGCGGACCGCGTCGGAGGCCAGCGTCACCGCGCTGAGGCCGACCGCGTGCGCGCCCGCCCGCTCGGCCGCGTCGGCGACCTCGGCGACCGGGATCTGCGGGCCGAGGTAGGTGACGCTCGCCCCGGCGGCGGTCGCCACCACGGCGGCCACCAGGGCGCCGAACTCGTGCGGCTCGCCCTCGGGCGTCGAGAACAGGATCACCGGTGCCCCGGGCGCGCGCGCCGCCGAGCGCAGCACCGCGCCGAGCAGACCCCGCGTCACCGAGCTCAACAGGTGCTCCTCGGCGACGGTTCCGCTCCCGGCCTCCCAGCGGTCGCCGGCCTCGCGCAGCAGTGGCGCCACCACCTCGCGTGCGAAGACGACCGGGCCGAGCAGACTCAGCTGGAGACCCAGCACGCGCTCGACCTCCCCGGGGTCCAGGCGCTCGAGGGCGTCGCGAACGACGTCCGCGGAGGAGGAACTCGGCGCTTCGGCCACCATGGAGAGACGCGCCTCCAGCGCCTCGTCGGCAAGCGCGGCGATGTCGCCGATGCGGTGGCCGGCGTCCACTGCGGCGCGCAGCAGGCGCAGCCGCGCCACCTCGGAGGGGGTGTAGCGGCGCGTGCCCTTCGGCGTGCGCGCCGGTCGGATGGCGCCGTAGCGCCGCTCCCAGGCCCGGATCGTGTGGTCCGTGAGGCCCGTGAGCTTCACGACCGCGCCGAGCGAGAAATCGGGTCGTTCCGCTTCGTCGTGCGCCAACGCTGGCCCCCCGCGAGCCCCGCTGCGGTCCTCGCGCTTCCCGGTCCCACAGCGACCGTAACAGGCGATTTTTCCCCTTGTCAAACTTTGGTTCATATTTTATATAAACAAACCAATCCAAGCCAACCCAAACGATGGGGGCCCCCGATGGACCTGGAGAACCCGGTGAGAGCTGTCGCTCCCGCGCCGAGCGACCGCGGCCCCCTGTCCGCGGACGGGATCGGCCACTACCTGGACGGGCTGCGCTCGCTCCCCCTGCTGTCGAACTCACGCGTCCGCGCGTTGGCACGGGCGATCGCGGAGGGCGAGCGGGAGTTCCGCGAGGCCCTCGCCCAGGCCCCCGCGGCATCCGCGTGCCTGCTCGAGCGCTGGCACGCACGGCGACGGGAGGGGCGGGTCACGGGCACCCTGTGTCACCGGTACCGCGAGGATCCGAGCCGCGACTGGAGCGTGTCCTTCGACCGGAGCATGCGTCGCCTCGAGCCGCTCCTGCTGCGCTGGCAGGGGCAGACCGGCAGGGCGCGACGCAGCCGCGCGGCGAGCGATCTCACCCGCTCGATCGCTCGCGAGCTGGAGAGCGCCCACGTCCTGCTCGACGAGCTGATCGAGATCCACGGCGAGCTCGCCGCCCTGCTCGACGCGAAGGCCTCCCGGGCGGTGCGCGATCGACGCCGCGGGCTCGGCCTGGACGCCGCCTCGCGAACGCACCTCGAGCGTGCCGCCGCCGCGCTCGCGCGCCGCAGCGAGGCGCGCGGCGTCTTCGCCAGCCACAACCTGCGCCTCGTCGTCCAGGTGGCGAAGCACTACGGCGGAGCCGGCGTGCCCTTCTCCGACCTGATCCAGGAGGGCAACGTCGGGCTGCTGCGCGCCGTGGAGAAGTTCGATCCGGATCGGGGCTTCCGCTTCTCCACCTACGCGGTGTGGTGGATCGAGCAGGCGATGATCCGCGCGATCCAGGGCCAGTCGCGCACGGTGCGCCTGCCCTCGAGTCTCTACGATCAGCAGCGCGCCTACCGTCGCGAGCGCGACCGGATCGCGGTGCGGCTCCAGCACGAGCCCGACGCCGCGGAGCTCGCCGCCGCCCTCGGCACCACGCTCGAGGAGGTCGACCGTCTCGAGGCCTGCGCGGCGCGGATCCAGTCCACCGACGAGCCCCGTGGCGAGAACGGCGAGATGACGCTCGCCGACCGCCTGACCGACGAGGACTCCTTCGATCCGGCCGCCGAGCACGACCTCCAGCGCCTGCGCGAGAAGCTCGACCGCGCGCTGGCGGTACTCGGGGATCGCGAGCGGCTGATCGTGTCGCTGCGGTTCGGGCTCCGTGACGGACCCGAGCTGAAGCTCGACGAGATCGGGCAGCGCATCGGGCTGTCCAGGGAGCGGGCGCGGCAGCTCCTCGAGGGTGCGCTCGCCAAGCTCCGCGAGCACGCCACCGCGCCGCTCGCCGAGCACGTCGACTCCGGGGTGTGGGCCGCCTGACTCCGGCTGCGAGGTACGATGACCGCGTAGCCGAACGGAGTGAGGGGGTGGGTTCCGGGACGCGCTTCGCCGACCTCGTCGCGACCGCCGCCGCGGTGGCCGCCACGTCGAAGCGCGGCGAGAAGATCGCGCTGCTGGCCGGCGCTCTGCGGCACCTCGCTCCCGACGAGATCGCGCCCGCTGTCGGCTTCCTGTCGGGCGCCCTGCGCCAGGGTCGCATCGGCGTGGGCTGGGCGGCGGTCTCGAGCGGAGCCGGCGCGGCGCCGGCCTCCGAGCCCGAACTGACCGTGGGCGAGGTCGACCGGGTGCTCGGCGGGATCGCCGACGCGAGTGGGGCGGGCTCCGCCTCCGAGCGGGCGGAGCGCCTGGCCGCGCTGCTCGCGCGCGCCACGGCTCCCGAGACCGAGTTCCTGGCGCGTCTGCTGGTGGGCGAGCTGCGCCAGGGCGCGCTCGCCGGGGTGATGACCCAGGCGGTGGCCGATGCCGCGCGGGTCCCGCCAGCGCTGCTGCGCCGGGCGGCGATGCTAGGCGGTGATCTGCCCGAGACCGCGCGCATCGCCTTGCGCGACGGAGAGCGCGGACTGCGCGCGGTGGCGCTCGAGGTCGGGCGCCCGGTACAGCCGATGCTGGCCGCGTCGTCGCCCGACGTCGCGGCCGCGCTCGCCGCGACCGGCCCGGCGTCGGTCGAGTGGAAGCTCGACGGTGCGCGCGTGCAGGTGCACCGCCGCGGTGCGGACGTGCGCATCTTCACCCGCACCGGCAACGAGGTGACCGGACGCCTCCCCGAGCTGCTCGCGATCGTCCGCTCCTTCCCCGTCGCCACCGCCGTGCTCGACGGCGAGGTGCTGGGAGTCGACGAGCAGGGCGCGCCGCGCCCGTTTCAGGACACGATGAGCCGCTTCGGAAGCGGCACGGCGGCGCCGGAGAAGGGCGTGCTCCGCCCCTACTTCTTCGACGTGCTCTACGCCGACGGCGAGCTGTGGATCGACCGGCCGCTGGGCGAGCGTCGCGAGCGCCTGGCCGAGCTGGTGGGGGAGCACCGCGTCCCCGGCGTCGCCACCGAGGACCCGGGCGAGGCCGCCGCGCTGCTCGAGGACGCCCTCGCCGCGGGACACGAAGGCGTGATGGTGAAGGACCTCGCGTCGCCCTACGAGGCGGGCCGGCGCGGCCGCCCATGGCGCAAGGTGAAGCCGGTGCGCACCCTCGATCTGGTCGTGCTCGCCGCCGAGTGGGGACACGGTCGGCGCCGCGGCCTGCTGTCGAACCTGCACCTGGGCGCCCGGGATCCCGAGACCGGCGGCTTCATGATGGTGGGCAAGACCTTCAAGGGGCTCAGCGACGAGCTGCTGCGCTGGCAGACCCAGGAGCTGCGGGCGCGCGCCGTGTCCGAGAGCGCGGGCGCCGTGCGCGTGCGCCCGGAGCTGGTGGTCGAGATCGCCCTCGACGGCGTGCAGCGGTCGAGGCGCTACCCCGGCGGCGTCGCGCTGCGCTTCGCCCGCGTGCGCGGCTACCGGCCGGACCGGGATCCCGCCTCGGCGAACACGATCGCTGACGTGCGGGCGCTGCTCGAGCGCGAGCGCTGAGGGCGCCGCCCGCGACGGCTATCGCCCCAACGCCTCCCGGGCGACGTCCTCGAAGCTGTGCCCCACCATGCCTGCCATCATCCCCTGGACCAGCCAGCCGGGGAGCGATCCGCCGAGGTCGAGGTAGGTCTCGTAGCTGACGCCGGTCGTCGCGCCGTCGGGCGTGAAGGACCAGTAGCCCGCGGCGTCCCGGATGCGGATCACGCCGGGACTCTCGGGGGCGTCCGCGTCGTCGATGGTCGTCCAGTCGATGCGGCGCGCGCCGGTCTTCTCGTCGCTCGAGCTCACGCCGCGCGTCACGATGTCCCGGTCGCTGAACAGCGGCGGCATGTCGATCACGGTCCAGGTCACGAAGGCGCCGCCGTCGGTGGAGAGCAGGCGGCGCGTCTGGCCGTCGGGCGCGCGGTCCGGGTCCGAGACGATCACCCGCACCGAGTGCACCAGGGTGTCGGGCGCGGCGTCGATCGTGCCGCTCGCCCGGAAGCGCACGAAGCTCTCGCCCTCCGTCTCCTTCGAGAAGATCTGGTACGCCCAGCCGTCGCCGGCGGCGTTGCGACCGGGCTGCCAGCCATCGCCCGGCGCATCCGCACCGGAGGACGACGAGACGATCAGCAGGAGCAGCACGACGGGGAGCCAGCGGCGCGGCATGGCCAGAGGCTAGAGAATGGCGCGCGCACCTACCGCTTCCGAGAGGTCGCCGAGGTGCGGCCCGTGGTACCGTGGCGACCCGGAGGGCCCACGCGTGACGACGTCGAAGCGCTTCGGCCGCGGCGAGGTGGAGGAGGCCTGGCGGCACTTCGTGGCCGTCGGCGATGCCGGCGACTGGAACGCCTGGGCCGACCTGCACAGCGAGGACGGAGTCTGGGTGGAGCACCACCTGGGCACCTTCCGCGGCCGGGAGCAGATCCGTCAGGGGATCCTGACCGTGATGAGCCAGGCGCCGGCGATGGAGTTTCCCGTGGCCTGGCACGTGATCGAGGACGCGCGCGTGATCTTCTATCCCTGGCAGGTGTTCCCCGATCCGGCCGGGCACGGCCGCGACTACCGCTTCGGCTGCGTCACGATCCTCGACTACGCGGGCGGTGGCCTGTGGTCGTTCCAGGAGGACCTCTACAACCCGCGCGAGGCGGAAGAGGTGATGAGGCGCTGGGTGGCGGACGGCGGGAAGCTTCCCGCGCGCCGCGACTGAAGGGGGCCGGCGCGGCTCCCCGACGCTCTTCGGTGACGGACCCGTGGGCGGCGCTCGATGCCACGGCCCAGGCGGCGCTCGTGCGCGCGGGCGAGGCGAGCGCGGCGGAGCTGGTCGCGGCGACCTGTGCGAGGGTCGAGCGGCTCGACGCCGGACTCGGCGCGGTACCGGTGCGCTTCTTCGACGAGGCGCTCGCCGCAGCGGAGCGCGTCGATCCCGCGGCGCCCTTCGCCGGAGTCCCCTTCCTGATGAAGGACGTCGGCGCGCGCCAGGCGGGCCAGCCCTACTACGCGGGCAACCGCGCCTTGCGCCTCGCCGACCACCGCGCGGCCGAGGACACCGTGCTGGGTGCGCGCTTCCGCGAGCTGGGCCTGGTGACGGTGGGGAACTCGAATGCGCCCGAGTTCGGGCTCCAGTCGAACACCTGGCCGCTGGCCCACGGGCCGACCCGCAATCCCTGGGACCCCGAGCGCGCGGCGGGGGGCTCCTCGGGCGGGGCGTGCGCGGCGGTCGCGTCGGGCATGGTGCCCGTGGCCCACGCCAGCGATGGCGCGGGCTCGATCCGCATTCCCGCGGCATGGTGCGGGCTGATCGGGCTCAAGCCCTCGCGGGATCGGGTGAACTGGCGGCACCTGGGAAGCGGGCGCACGGAGGTGGAGTTCGTGGTGGCGCGCTCCCTGCGCGACACGGCGGCGTTCCTCGAGGCGCTGCTGCCCGAGGACGAGCGCACCGGCGATCCCGAGCGCTTCCTCGCTGCGGCGCGCGCGGCGTCACCGCGCCTGCACGTCGGCTTCACGGCGCGTGCGCCGGGCGGTGAGGAGGTGGATCCCGACTGTCGCCGGGCGGTGCACGAGACCGCGCGGGCGCTGGAGGACCTCGGCCACGGGGTCGAGGAGTCCGAGCCCGAGGCGCTCGCCGAGCATGGGGAGCGCTCGGTGCACGGCGCGCTGCTCGGCGCCGCCGAGTACCGCGCCTGTCTCGACGACCTCGGCCTGCGGCTCGGCCGCGCCCCGACACCGGAGGATGTCGAGCCCTTCCTGTGGGTGCTGGCGCACCTCGACGAGGGGCGCATCACGCCCGCGCAGGTCGCGGCGTCGCGGGCCTGGAGCGAGGCGTGGGCGGCGCGCGCGCTCGCGTGGTTCGAGCGCTTCGACCTGCTGCTCACGCCCACGGTGTGCGAGCCGGCGCCGCGGCTCGATCATCTCGACCCGCACCGCCACGAGCCGCTGGCGCTGCTGGAGCGAATGGTGCCGCACATGGCGTTCACGGAGCCCTGGAACGCGACGGGTCAGCCCGCGATCTCCCTGCCCCTGTCGCGCAGCGAGACGGGCCTGCCCGTGGGCGTCCAGCTCGTGGCAGGGCCGCGCCGGGAGGACCGACTGATGGCCGTCGCCGCGCAGCTGCTGCCCGCCACCGACGCGCTGCCTCTGCCGCCGGGCTACGTCTGATCCGACCGGCCGCGCGCGGCGAAGGCGCGCGCCACCTCGACGACTCCCGCGTCGCTGCGCAGGGCGCCGTTCCAGTGGTCGAGACGCGCCACGGGAGAGATCTCCGGCCGCGGAGCCAGCGCCGGGAACCAGCTCGCCAGCTCGGCGAAGTAGGCGTCGTCGTGCACCGCGTACCAGCGCTCGAGCACCGGTGCCTCCACGCTCTGCTCGCCCGCCTCGCCGAAGGCCCAGAAGGAGGTCTTCGTCTCGGGGCGCAGATCGGCGACGACGCGCGTCCACGGCACCGCGCCGGCCGTGCGCGCGTCGGTGGCGCACTCCCCGTCGCCCACGTCGCGGAATACCAGGCGTCCGGTCGGGTACAGCTCGCGGTCGAGCTGCACGAGCAGGTTCTGGGGGTTGGGCGTCTCGTACCAGAGCCCGTAGCGGGCGAACAGCCGCGCCTTGATCCGTCCGACCGGCTCGGCGAAGTGGCGCGCCCAGAACGCCTTGGGCTCGCCGCCGTGACGCCGCGCGATCGCGCGGCCCACGAAGGGCAGCGAGAGCGCGGGCAGGTAGTAGTGGCCGTCCTGGAATCCGCGCAGGTCGCGCAGCAGGAAGCCGCTCTCGCCGCCTGCCGCCAGCACCACCAGCACCTCCGCCACCAGCAACGCGTCCTCGATCGGCCCGAGCAGGCCGTCGATCCGCCCGAGCACCCGCACCCACTCCACCGCGTCCACCGCCTCCTGGCGCAGCTTCGTCTTCTCGGGCTGGAGGAAGTCGGGATGCGGATGGTCGGTGGCGAGCTTCAACGAGAACAGCGCGTCGCCGCTGTCGAGACCGGGGAAGGCCAGCGTGCGCGACGAGGTGAAGCGCGCCGTCCAGCGTTCGGCGACCGGCGCGTCGAACCAGGCGACGCCCGGGTCGCAGTTGAGCGGATGGCGCGGCACCAGCACGCGCTCCCCGCGCAGGAAGAGATCCAGCACCTCGGCGGGAGCGCCGGGCAGAACGTGTATCTGCAGCTCGCTGCGCGGCACTGCGACCACGTCCACCTGCACGGGCGCCGTGTTGGTGCGGAAGCCGACCAGGTTCGCCCGCTCCTCCCAGTCCAGCCACTGGGCCACCGGGTCGGCGAGCACGCGCAGCGCGTCGTCGCGATCTGGGACGTGGGGACGTGTGAGGATGTCGGCCACGATGGGATCGGTGCTCGCGCTGACCCCCGCGGCGGCGGAGGCGGCGGGGAGTCTACCGCGCGGGATGCAGGCGCGACGGGGCTGGGCGAAGCTCGCCCCATGGGTTGGCTGCTGCTCCTGTTCGTGGCTGTGCCGGCGGCGGAGCTCGCTTTGCTGATCGAGATCGGCTCGCGGATCGGCACCGGCGCGACGCTGGCGCTGATCCTGGGCACGGGCGGCCTCGGGGCGTCGCTCGCGCGCCGCCAGGGCCTCGGCGTGATTCGCGATCTCCAGCGCGATACGGCCGCGGGGCAGCTCCCCGCCGGAGCGCTGGTCGACGGCGCACTGATCCTGGTGGCGGCGGCGTTCCTGGTGACGCCGGGCGTCCTGACCGACGCGGCCGGCTTCGCCCTGCTCGTGCCCGCCGTGCGCAGCGCGATCAAGCGCGCCGCCCTGTGTCGCCTCGAGCGCGCCGCCGCCGAGGGGCGCGTCCGGGTCCAGGTGTTCGACTCGCGCGCCGACGAGTGGGGTCCGCGCGAGGAGAAGGTGGTGCACGACCTCGAGGATCCGAGTCGGCACCCGAGTCCGCCGGCGTCCCGTTAGGCGTTCACGCCCCCGCGATCCCTACCTCTCGCAGCGCGGCGACGCTCTCCAGGTCTTCCACCGCCGCCTGGGCGCGGGCGAGGAAGGCGTCGGAGAACTTCTGCCGCGCGGGGCTCTTCTTCGGGAAGGTCACGATCGGAGACGACGCGATCACCGTGTAGGAAGCGAGCCGCCGGTGAATGCGCCAGGCGTCGTCGAAGCTCGGCGCCGGTCCGCCGCCGGCGGCACACACCTCCAGGTAGTGGCGCAGCAGCGCGCGCTCGTGGGCGCGGCGGTCCTCGATGCCGAGGGCCATGCACAGGAAGTAGGAGGCGTCCCGCAGCGGCGGGCCGGTGCTGACGATCCCCCAGTCGAGGAAGCCGGTGCGGCCGCGGTCGTCGAAGAGATTGCCGAGGTGCGGGTCCCCGTGGATCACCGTCGTGGGTCCGTCCTGCCACAGGGCGTGCAGGGCGTCGGGCTGCGCCACGTAGAGCTCGGCCACGCGCGCGTAGGCGGCGCCGAGACGCTCGCGATGATGAGCGAGCCCGTGGCGCAGCGGTGCGATGGCGTGCTCCGGATGGTGCAGCGGCGGCGGCACCCAGTCCGCCTCGGCGCGGCGGCGGGCGGGGTCGGCGAAGCGCAGGTGCAGCCGGGCGAGGTCCTCGAGTGCGACGGCGGCCGAATCCACGGCGACGCCGACGGTGCCGTCGGAGACGGTGCAGCCCGACGCCAGCAGGTCCTCGATCAGCAGCACGAAGGCGCCGTCGCGCTCGTCGTGGCGAGCGACGTGCAACGTCGGCATGCGCATCGCGACGCTCGGCGCGAGGCGCGCGTAGAAGAGCACCTCGCGCGGGCCCATCCCGGTGGCTGCGATCGCGGCGCGGCGCGCGGGATCGCGGGGAAGGAGCTTGCAGAACATCCGCGCGGGAGCTCCCGCCGACTCCCCGTAACCCACGTGCAGCCGGGCGTGGGCGTTGGTGGCCTCGTGCGACTCCACCAGCTCGACCGCCGCCACGCGCACGCCCGGGTGGCGCTCGGCGAGCGTCTCTTCGAGCCACGCCGCGTCGATCGAATCCGCCGTTTCGGGGATGCTGGGAACGCGTTGCATTCCGATATGCTACCCGCGATGCCCCCCGCGACGCGCCCCTCGATCTGCCGTTTCTGCCACGCGAACTGCGGGATCCTGGTGGAGATCGAGGACGGGCGGGCGGTGCGCGTGACGGGCGACCGCGCCAATCCCGCCTATCACGGCTTCGCCTGCGCGAAGGGCCGCCAGCTCCCGGCGCAGCACGCCCATGCCGAGCGGCTGCTCCGCTCCCAGAAGCGCACCGGGCCCGGGCGCTTCGAGCCGATCGCCAGTGAGGCGGCGATGGACGAGGTGGCGGAGCGGATCTCGGCGCTCGTCGCCGAGCACGGACCGCGTTCGGTGGCGCTCTACGTCGGCACCTATTCGGGTCCGCATCCGGCGACGATCCCCTTCGCGATCGGCTGGCTGCTCGCCGCCGGGTCGCGGATGGTGTTCACCGCCGCGACGATCGATCAGCCCGGGAAGAGCATCGCCAACGCGCTGCACGGACGCTGGCTCGCCGGCTCCCACGTGTTCGACGAGTCGGACGTGTGGCTGCTGGTGGGAAACAACCCGCTGATCTCGATGTCGGGGGGGATCCCGCCGGCAAACCCGGCGCGGCGATTGCGTCTCGCGAAGGCGAGCGGAATGCAGCTGGTGGTGATCGATCCCCGCCGTACCGAGGTGGCGCGCTTCGCGGACGTGCACCTGCAGCCGCGCCCGGGCGAAGACCCGACGCTGCTCGCCGCGCTCCTGCACGTGGTGCTGCGCGATGGGCTCGTCGATGGCGCCTTCGTGCGCGATCACGTCGCGGGCCTCGCCGACCTCGAGGCGGCGGTGGCGCCGTTCACGCCCTCTTTTGCGGCCGAACGCACCGGCGTGTCCGCGGAGGAGATCGAGCGCGCCGCGCGCGTGTTCGGCGGCGGGCGGCGCGGGTGCGGCGTCGCCGGCACCGGACCCAACATGGCGCCGCGCGGCAACCTCACCGAGTACCTGCTCCTGTGCCTCAACACGGTGTGCGGGCGCTGGCGTCGCGCCGGCGAGCGCGTCCCGAACCCGGGCGCGCTGCTGCCGAAGGCGGTGCCCGTGGCCCAGGCCCAGGCGCCGCGGCGCGGCTGGGGCTTCGGCGAGAAGCTGCGCGTGCGCGGCTTCACGAGCACGGCGGCCGGGCTCCCGACCGCCGCGCTGGCCGACGAGATCCTCCAGCCGGGCGAAGGTCGGATCCGCGCGCTCGTCTGCGTGGGCAGCAACCCGATGGCCGCCTGGCCCGACCAGCTCAAGACCCGCGCCGCGATGGAGCGGCTCGACCTGCTCGTCTCCCTCGACATGAAGCTCTCCGCGACTTCGCGCCTCGCCCACTACGTGATCGCCCCGAAGCTCTCCCTCGAGGTGCCCGGGCTCTCGCTCTCGATGGAGGCGCTCGAGCAGACGTACGTGGCGATGGGGTACTCCGAGCCCTACGCCCAGTACACGCCGGCGCTCGTGGAGCCGCCGGCCGGCTCCGACGTGATCGAGGAGTGGGAGTTCTTCTACGGACTGGCGCGGCGCATGGGACTGCCCCTGAAGCTGTACCCGGTGCGGCCGGAGACCGGCGTGCAGCGCGAACGCTGCGACGCGATCGACGTGGACATGGCGCACCAGCCGACCACCGACGCGCTCCTCGAGCAGCTGGTCGCGAACGCGCGCGTGCCGCTCGCCGAGGTGAAGCGCCACCCCCACGGCGCGCGCTTCGACGAGCCTGCGATCCTCGTCGCCGAGGGCGCCCCCGACGCCGCCGCGCGCCTCGACGTCGGCAATGCCGACATGCTGCGCGAGCTCGTCCGGGTCGCCGCCGAGGGAGCGCGACCCGCCGAGGTGGCGGGCCGTCCCTATCGCCTGGTCTCGCGCCGTCTGCCCAACGTCTACAACTCCTCGGGCCGCGACATCGACGCCCTCACCCGTGGCCGTCCCTACAACCCGGCCTTCCTGCACCCGGACGACCTCGCCGACCTCGGCCTCGCCGAGGGCGACGCGATCCGCATCGTCTCCGACCGGGCGAGCATCCTCGGCGTGGCGACGGCGGCCCCCGAGCTGCGCCGCGGCGTGCTCTCGATGGCGCACGGCTTCGGCGACGCCCCCGAGCGCGACGGCGAGCACCGCCGCATCGGCAGCACCACCGGGCGGCTGGTGGACAACGAGCGCGAGTACGATCCCTACACGGGCATCCCGCGCATGAGCGCGATCCCGGTCTCGATCGAGCGGGCGGAGGGCGTGTGAGCGGTGGGTTGGCGCGGCTCGCAGGCCGCGTGGCGCTGGTGACGGGGGCCGGGCAGGGTATCGGTCGCGCGATCGCCGTGGCCTTCGCGCGCGAGGGCTGCGACGTCGGCACGGCCGACCTCGACGCGGAGAAGGCGAGGCAGACCGCCGCCGACGTGCGCGCCCTGGGGCGGCGGGCCGCCTGCATCGTCGCCGACGTGGGCGTGCGCGAGGACTGCGAGCGCGCGGTGGAGACGACCGCGGCCGAGCTCGGCGGCCTCGACGTGCTGGTGAACTGCGCCGCCTGGGCCCAGGTGAACACGCCGATCACCGACACCCCTGACGAGCTCTACCGGCGCACCTTCGACGTGTGCATGACCAGCGTCTTCTGGACCATGCGTGCCGCCTATCCCCACCTGAAGAAGAGCGGCCGCGGGTCGGTGATCAACTTCGCCTCCAACGCCGGCACCGAGGGCATGGCCGGCAACGCCGTCTACGC
>CAZZFT010000012.1:0-24004 GCA_964653555.1 uncultured Spirochaetales bacterium
GAGCGCGGCGTCTACCTGGAGACGAACTGCTCCTGGTCGATCGACGACGCGCGCAACAAGTTCCAGTTCGGCTGCGAGCGCGGTCGCCTGATCCGCAACGGAGAGCTCGGGCCGGTGGTGCGCAAGCCCAACTACCGCGGTCTGTCGGCCACCTTCTGGCGCAGTCTGACTGGCGTCGGCGACGCCGCGACCGTCGAGGTGCTCGGCACGCCGTGGTGCGGCAAGGGCGAGCCGAATCAGCTGATCCGCGTGGGACACGCCGCTCCCGCCTGTCGCTTCGCCGACGTCGAAGTGTTCGGGGGAGCGTAGTGAGGAACTACTTCGAAGACGTCGCGCTGCGGCTCGAGTCTCGGCTGCGCGGGGCCGAGCACTTCACGGCGGTCTTCTCCGGCGAGATCTCGGACTTCGTGCGGGCGAACGCCGGGCGTGTGCGCCAGGCCGGTCGCGTTCAGCAGCAGAGCGTGGCGATCGACTGGATCGATGCGCGACGGCACGCTACCTGCGAGCTGGCGCTGTGCGGCGACCTGGCCCTCGACGGTCCACGCCTCGACGCCGCCGTCGATGCGCTGCGCGAGCAGGTCGCCGTCGTTCCCGGGGATCCCCACCTGCTCTACGCGACCGACGTGCGCTCCACGGAGGTCCTGCGCAAGGGCCGCCTTCCCGAAGGTGATGCGCTTGTCGAGGCCCTGCTGGCGGGCGGCCCGGTGGGCTCGCCCGCGGCCGAGCGCGTGGGCATCGGCGCGTCGGGCGCGATCGTGCGCGGCTTCGCCAATTCTCTGGGCCAGCGCAACTGGTTCTTCAGCGAGAGCTTCCACCTCGACTGGAGCCTGCACGCCGAGAGCGCCGCGGTGAAGGCGAGCTATGCGGGAACCGAGTTCGACGCCAGCGAGCTCGCGCGGCGCGACGACCGGGCGCTCGAGCAGATGGGCGCGCTCACCCGGACGCCGCGGGAGGTCGTTCCCGGGCGCTACCGCACCTACCTGGCGCCCTCCGCCCTCGAGGCGCTGACCTCGCTGCTGGGCTGGGGTGGCTTCGGTCTGCGCGCTCAGCGCACGAAGGCGTCGCCGCTGCTGCGCCTGGTGGAGGGAGAGGCGCGGCTCGCCGAGGCGGTGGCGCTGCGCGAGAACGGCGCCGCCGGTATCGCCCCCAACTTCGAGCGCGCGGGCTTCCTGCGCCCCGAGTCGGTGAGCCTCGTCCAGGCGGGCCGCCACGCGGGCTACCTCGTCTCGCCGCGCACGGCCGTCGAGTACGGCGCGCCGACCAACGGCGCCGAGCCCGACGAGGCGCCGACCTCCCTCGAGATGGACCCGGGCCCCCTCGCCCAGGACGACGTGCTGCGCGAACTCGGCACCGGCCTGTACGTGAGCAACCTCTGGTATCTCAACTACAGCGACCGGCCCGCCTGCCGCACCACGGGCATGACCCGCTTCGCCACCTTCTGGGTCGAGCGGGGCCAGTTGGTGGCCCCGGTGGCGCCGATGCGCTTCGACGACACGCTCTACCACCTGCTCGGCGGCGGTCTGATCGCCCTGACCCGGGAACGCGAGGAGATCCTCGACCCCGAGACCTACGGCGGCCGCTCGACCCGCAGCGCCCGGCTGCCGGGGGCACTGGTCGACGGACTGACCTTCACCCTCTAGGGGCCCGGGGAGACGTCCGAAAAGCTCTTGACGTTCCGCGAGGTTCCAGGTAAACAAATGTTCGTTCACCAAGTGTCCCCATGCCCACTCCTCCGATCACCCGCGACCGCATCCTCGATACCGCCGAGGCGCTCTTCGCCGAGCGCGGCTTCGCGGGCACTCCGGTCCGCGACATCGCCACCGCGGTGGGGCTGACCCCCGCGAGCCTCTACAACCACTTCGAGGGCAAGGAGGCGCTGTACGCCGCGGTGCTCGAGCGCGGCATCCGCCCGCTCTTCGAGGTGCTCGAGGACCTCTCGGCGCGCGACCACGGCCGCGACGCCCTCGACGAGACGCTCGACGCCGTGATGGCGCACCTGGCGCGGCGGCCCAACGTCGCGCGGCTGCTCTACCACGAAGCCGTCACCGGAGCGGCCCATCTGGTGCCGCTCGCGCGCGAGTGGATCCAGCCGATCCTCGCGCGCGCGGTGGGCGAGATGAAGCGCGAGGTCGGCTCGCCCTGGAGCGAGGAGGAGCACCGCCGGGTGGTGACGATGTGGGTGCACCTCATCGTCGGCCACTTCGCCGTCGCCCCGCTGGTCGCCGAGCTGCTGGGCGAGGATCCGCTCGCTCCCGAGGCGATCGAACGCCAGACCCGTTTCCTGCGCAAGCTGGCCCATCTGGTCGCGGCCGGCGGAGCGCGTTGAGCGCGTCGGCCCGACTGAGGCCGCTGGAGGATCCGATCCGATGAAGCTCTCCGAAGTGAATCTCAACGACCTCGACGCCTTCGAGCAGGGCTGTCCCCACGAGATGTTCGAGCTGCTGCGGCGCGAGGCGCCGGTGTTCTGGCACGAGGAGCCCCAGGGGCCCGGCTACTGGGCGATCACCAAGTACGAGGACCTGAAGCACATCTCGCGCCACCCGGCCCTGTTCTCCTCCGAGCGCATGGGCGCGATCATCCGCGAGCCCGACCCGCAAACGATCGAGTTCACCCGACAGATCATGCTCAACATGGATCCGCCGCGGCACCGGCAGTACCGGATGCTGGTGAACAAGGCCTTCACTCCCCGGATGGTCGAGGGATTGCGCCCGCGCATCCGTCAGATGGTGACGGAGATCGTCGACGCGGTGATCGAGAAGGGGGAGTGCGACTTCGTCGAGGAGCTGGCGGCGCCGCTGCCGATGCTGGTGATCTGCGAGCTGATGGGCGTCCCCGAGGAGGACCGCCGACACGTCTACGAGATCGGCAACAAGATGGTCGGCTTCGACGATCCCGAGTACCACGACGGCAAGACGCTCGAGTGGAAGGGCCAGGAGGAAGGCGACGCGGGCCAGTTCGCGGCGGAGATGTTCATGTACGCGGCGAAGCTGCGCGCGAAGGCGCTGGAGAGCCCGGGCGACGACCTCGCCACGGGCCTGGTGCACGCCGAGTTCGACGGACGGCGACTCTCGCCCGAGGAGTTCAACTTCTTCTTCCTGCTGCTGCTGATCGCCGGCAACGAGACGACCCGGACCGTGACGAGCAACGGTATGATCAGCCTGCTCGACAACCCGGCAGAGCTCGAGGCGCTGAAGCACGACCTCTCGCTCCTCGACTCCGCCGTGGAGGAGATCCTCCGCTACAGCCCGGCGGTGCACTCCTTCCGCCGCACCACCACGGAGCCCGTGGTGATCCGCGGCCAGGAGATCCCCGAGGATGCGAAGATCATGATGTGGTACCCGTCGGCGAACCGCGACGAGGAGATCTTCGCGGACCCCCACCGCTTCGACGTGCGGCGATCTCCGAACGACCACATCGCCTTCGGCTACGGCGAGCACTACTGCCTGGGCGCCAACCTCGCGCGCATGGAGCTCCAGGAGATCTTCCGCGAGATCGTGACCCGCATCGACGGGATGGAGCGCACCGTGCCCGTGCGGCGGCTGCGCTCCAATTTCATCAACGGCGTGAAGGAGATGCGGGTCCGTTTCACGCCCGGGCGCGTCGTCGCCTAGGCAGCCGTTCCGATGGGACAGGAGACGCCGGTGCCGCCGAGCCCGCAGTATCCGTGCGGGTTCTTCGCCAGGTACTGCTGGTGGTAGTCCTCGGCGTAGTAGAAGACGGGCGCGTCCAGGATCTCGGTGGTGATCGCGCCGTAGCCCGCGCCGATCAGGCGCGCCGCGTAGGCGTCCCGCGACGCGAGGGCCGCCTTCCGCTGCCTCTCGGAGTGCACGTAGATCCCCGACCGGTACTGGGTGCCCACGTCGTTACCCTGGCGCATCCCCTGGGTGGGATCGTGGCTCTCCCAGAAGATCCGCAGCATCGCGTCGAAGTCGGTGGCCGCGGGGTCGAACACGACGCGCACGACCTCGTTGTGACCAGTGCGGCCGGTGCAGACCTCCTCGTAGCGCGGGTTCGGCGTGTAGCCGGCCGCGTAGCCGACGGCGGTCGTGAACACTCCCGGCGCCTGCCAGAACTTTCGCTCGGCGCCCCAGAAGCAGCCCATTCCGAACAGGGCGAGCTCGAAGCCCTCGGGGTAGGGCGGCGTCAGCGGCGTGCCCAGCACGAAGTGCTTCTCGCCGACCGGCATCGCCTGGGAGCGACCCGGCAGGGCCGTCTCGGGCGACGGCATCTCGGACTTGCGCGACAGCAATCCCATCTCCTCGACCTCCGGCTCGGGTCCGCCCAGAATAGGCGATCGGACCCGCGAATAGAGACGCCGGCCAGCCCACGTCGGTTACCGTGATCCCCTCAGCCTCTCATCCAACGAAGGACGCCATCCCATGCACACCGAGCTCTGCGATCGCCTCGGGATCGAATTCCCGATCTTCGCCTTCACCCACTGCCGCGACGTCGTCGCCGCCGTCTCCCAGGCCGGTGGCTTCGGCGTGCTGGGAGCCGTGGGCTTCACCCCCGAGCAGCTCGAGATCGAGCTGAAGTGGATCGACGAGCACGTCGGCGACAACCCCTACGGCGTGGACATCGTAATCCCCGGCAAGTACGAGGGCATGGGCGAGACGGACCCGAAGAAGCTCGAGGAGCAGCTCAAGAAGATGATCCCCGAGCAGCACCGAGCCTTCGCGCGCAGGGTCCTCGCGGACCACGGGGTTCCCGACCTCCCCCCCGACGAGGAGCGCCGCCACGAGCTGCTCGGCTGGACCGAGGCCACCGCCACGCCCCAGGTGGAGGTGTCGCTGAAGCACCCGAAGGTGAAGCTGATCGCCAACGCTCTCGGTACGCCGCCGAAGGACGTGATCGACCACATCCACGAGTCGGGACGCCTGGTCTCCGCGCTGTGCGGCCGCGCAGACCAGGCGCTCAAGCACAAGGCGGCGGGCGTGGACATCATCATCGCCCAGGGCACCGAGGGCGGCGGCCACACCGGAGAGATCGGCTCGATGGTGCTGTGGCCCGAGGTGATCGACGCGGTGGCCCCGACGCCGGTGCTCGCCGCCGGCGGCGTCGGCCGCGGCCGTCAGATCGCCGCGGCGCTCGGGATGGGCGCCCAGGGCGTGTGGACCGGCTCGATCTGGCTGGCCGTCGAGGAGGCCGAGGCTTCTCCCGAGCAGATGGAGTCCTACTTCCACGCGACGAGCCGCGACACCGTGCGCTCGCGCTCGTGGACGGGGAAGCCCTGTCGGATGCTGAAGAACGACTGGACCGTGGCGTGGGAGAGCGAGGAATCGCCCGGCCCGCTCGGCATGCCGCTCCAGGGGATGCTGGTCTCCGAGGCGATGAGCCGCGTGCACCGCTACCCGAAGCAGGCGCAGCAGGTGGCCTTCAATCCAGTGGGCCAGATCGTGGGCACCATGAACGAGAAGGTCGCCGTGCGCGACGTGATCTACACCCTCGTCGAGGAGTACGTCGACGCCGTCGATCGGCTCCAGAAGCTGTCGGCGGAGGGCTAGGCAGGCCACCGAGACCCGGCGAAACGCCGGGTCTCGACTCCCGCCGGAGTCGCTAGCCCGACCCAATGCGCTCCCGCCACGCCGCCTCGAACTCCGCGGTGGCATCGCGTAGAGCGCCTTCGGGCTCGACCCCGGCGGCGCGGGCCAGTGCCACGACGGCGAACAGGAGCGCGCCCACTCCTTCCCCGCAGCGCACGCCCTCCTCCGACGAGAGGGTCTCCCGCAGCGCCGAGAGGCGCGCGCCCACCTCTAGGGCGGCGCGCTCGAGGTCGTGCTCCGGGGCTCCCGCGCGCGCAGCGCGGCTCTGGAGCTTGCGCGCGCGCAGCAGCGCCGGCAGCGACAGGGGCACGCCGTCCAGCGCCCCGGTCGCGCCCCGCGCGGCGCGCTCGGCGCGCTTGTGCTCCTCCCAGGCGTCGGTCTGGGCGGCGGCCGTGGCGATCTCGGCGTCGCCGAACACATGGGGATGCCGGCGGATCAGCTTGTCGCAGATCGACGCGACGACGTCGCCGAAGTCGAAGTGCCCGCTCTCCTCCGCCATCCGGGCGTGGAACACCACCTGGAGCAGCAGGTCGCCGAGCTCGTCGCGCAGGTCGTCCCAGCTCCCGCGGCGGATCGCGTCGTCGACCTCGTAGGCCTCCTCGAGGGTGTAGGGCGCGATCGTGGCGAAGGACTGCTCGAGGTCCCAGGGACAACCGCCCTCGGGATCGCGCAGCCTCGCCATGATCGCGAGCAGCCGTCCGATGTCCACGTGGCCTCCTCCCGTTGCGATCTCCGCTCGCCGGCGGCTCGCTGCCCACGGCTTGCGGGCGCTCGCCGTCACACGACCAGCAGCATCGCATCCGCCGGCTCGCCCGTGGCCGCGGCGATCGCCTCGGCGTAGAGGCCCACCTGGAGGGCGTAGGCGGTGCGGCGTTCGCCGAGCTCCACGTCGGTCTTCCAGTCGATCACGGTCCAGCGCGCGGAGGCGTCGCGAAAGGCGAGGTCGACCACGCCCTCGGCCAGCCGTCCGTCTTCCTGGCGCAGCCAGACCGGAGTCTCGCGGCGCAGGGTCGGGCTCGCCGCGGCGCGCGCCACCAGCGGGTGGGCCAGGGCGGCGCTCACCGCCCTCGCCGCGGCCACCACCTCCTCCTCGCCGGCCCCGACGATGCGCCCGTGGAGCGACGCCGTACGCGCCACCTCCTCTGCGTCGGCGCGCAGATCCACCTCGGCGAGCACGGCGTGCACCAGCGTGCCGAAGCGGCGCCCGCTCGGGCGTCCGGTGCGCGACGCCTCGACCGTCTCCACCCGCACCTCGGGGACGAGCCCTGCCGCGCCAGCGCGCTCCTCGGCCAGCGCGGTGACGGTGGCGACGGCGAGCGTCGGGCGCGCTCCCGCGTCGAGCCGCTCGCGCCGCTCCCTCTGCCAGGCCTCGTGCAGACGCTCGCCCTCGGCGACCACCCGGCCTTCCTCGTCGGCCTCGAGGATGCGCTGCTGACGCAGCCCGACGCGCTCCTGCACGCCGAGCGCGAGCAGCTTCGGGTCCCACCAGACGACCGCATGTCGGCCGACGCGCGGGCGCAGCTTTCCGGCGTTCACCGGCACGCGGTTGCCGGGCCGGGCGCTCGCCGGTCGCTCTCCCACCGCGCTGCCGCGGAAGGGAGGGCAGCCCGCTGCGGGCTCGCCTTCACCCGGTGAGCGGGGCCCGGGGTACACGACCGGGTTCAGCACCGCGAGCCAGCCGCCCTCGAGCTCTTGGTCGGCGACACCGGGCACCACGAGCAGATCCCGGGCGCGGGTCGCCGCGACGTAGGCCAGCCGCAGGGCCTCGGCGCGGTCCCGCTCCATCTCCACCTCGCGGGCCTCGAGCAGCTCGCGCGGCGCGCAGCCCGCCAGCGGCTCGGCCCAGAGCGAGCGGTCGGGATCGACGTGGCGACTGGGTACCTCGCGCGTGGCGTTGCAGGTCGGTTCGCAGAGCACGACCACCGGGAACTCGAGCCCCTTGGCGCGGTGCGCGGTCATGATGCGCACGCCCTCGGTGCCCTCCTCCACCACCGGCGCGTCCTCGGCGTCACCGCGCTCGGCCTCGTCCTCGAGGCGGTCGACGAAGGCGCGGAAGGAGGGCGCGCCCTGGCGCTCGAAGCGCCGGGCGAGATCCACGACGCGCAGACAGTTGGCGAGCGCCTGCTCGCCGGTGGGCCAGATCGCGAGGCCGGCGTGAGCCCGCACCGCCTCGAGCAGCTCGCCGACCGTGTCGGCGATCGGGCGCCGGTTGCGGCGCCGGTGCAGGTGCGCGAGCACGTCGAGGGCACAGGCCACCTCGCGCAGATCGGCCTCGAGCGCGGCGCCGTCGCGGGGAGCGAGCGGGTGCAGGCTTCCGGTCGCCGCGCGCCACGCCAACAGCACGTCGTCGGTCAGGGCGAACAGCGGTCCGCGCAGGGTCGCGTACACGCGCAGCTCGTCGCCGGGCCACTCGATCGCGGTGAGGGCGTTGCGCAGCGCGACCACCTCCTCCCGATCGTGGAAGGTACGACCGCCGACCAGCACGTGCGGGACGCGGCGCGCCTCCAGGGCGCGCACGTAGGGTCGGGTGACGTCGTCGCGGAAGCTCTTGAAGCGGCGGAAGAGCAGGCACACGTGGCGGGCGCGCACCGGAACGCGCTCTCCCCGCTCCTCGACCGTCCATCCGCTCTCGCCGATCAGCCACGCCACGAAGGCTCCGACCGCGTCCGAGAGCGAGTCGTCGACCTTCCAGCTCACGACGGTGCCGAAGTCGCCGTAGGGCTGGGGCGCGGGCAGCACCACCACCGCGGGCTGCGACGGCTCGTCGGCGCGCACGGGCTCGAGCGCGACGTACTCCGCCTGGCTTCCGTCGGCCGCGCCACGCATCACCGGCTCGAAGGCGGCGTTCACCGTCTCCTGGATCGCGGGCACTGCGCGGAAGCTGGCCCGCAACGCGACGACCTCCGCCCCGTGTCGGCGCAGACGCTCCTTGGTCCGCTCGTAGACGGCCACGTCGGCGCGGCGGAAGCGGTAGATCGACTGCTTCGGATCCCCGACCAGGAACAGACGGCCCGCCTGGGGAACGGCCTTGCGCCAGTCGCGCTCGGACGGGTCGTCCGCGACGAGCAGCAGCAGGATCTCGGCCTGGAGTGGATCGGTGTCCTGGAACTCGTCGACGAAATAGTGGGTGTAGCGGTCCTGGAGATCGGCGCGCACGCCGGCGTCGCGCAGCAGCAGGTCGCGGGCGCGGATCAGCAGGTCCACGAAATCCAGCACGCCGGCGGCGCGCTTGTGCTCCTCGAAGCGCTCCACGACGGGCCACAGCTCGGGCTGCAGGCAGGCGGCCAGGTCGGCGTCGCAGTCGTCCGCCAGCCGGCGCAGGCACGCGGCGGCCTCCTCGCGCTGCGTCAGGACGTCGGCGCGCAACACGCCCGGGGCGAACTCGCGCCGGTTGCGGCCCTTGTAGTGCCAGCCGTTCTTGCGGTTGCGGATCAGCTCGCGGAGCTCCGCCTCCAGGGCGTCGTAGTCGCGCCCGCGCACCCGCTCACGCAGCCGGTTCTCCTCGACGAAGCGCGCCACGTTGGCCAGATTGACCGTCAGCCAGTCGTCGGGCAGCGAGGCGCGCGGAACCAGGGCGGCGAGCGCCTCGAGGCGCTCCATCGCGGCGTCGATCGCCGGCTCGCGGTCGAAGGGATCGCGGCGCCAGCGCGCCGCGAAGTCGCGGTGCTCCACCAGCGTGCGCGCGGCCGCGAGCAGCGTGTCGCGCGCGCCGCGCGCGTCGGGCCCGCGCGGCCGCCGGCGCAGGAAGCGGCGAACGCCCTCGGAGGGGTCGGCCAGCACGCGCTGGAACCAGTCGTCGAAGGCGCGCCCGAGCAGGCGCTCCGTCTCGTCGGGAGACGCCACCGCGAACAGCGGGTCGACCCCCGCCTCCACCGGCCGCTCCTGGAGCAGCTCGCCGCAGAAGGCGTGGATCGTGGCGATGCGCGCGAGCTCGAGCTGCTCGAGCGCGGCGTCCAGGCGTCCGCGCTCGGCGCTCCCGGGCGCGGTGGCGATCCGCACCCGCTCGAGCTCCGCCCGCAGGCGCAGGCGCATCTCGCCCGCCGCCTTGTCCGTGAAGGTGAGCGCCACGACCCCCTCGAGCGTGGCCCGGCCGCTGCGCAGGAGGGCGACGATCCGGCGCACCAAAGCGGTCGTCTTGCCGGTGCCGGCGGCGGCCTCGACGAACAGGGTCGTGTCGAGGTCCTCCTCGATGCGACGGCGCGCCTCGGCGTCGGCGAGGGCGTTCATCGCAGCTCCCGCAGCGCGTGCAGCGCCGCGAGCGAGGGCTGGTACTTGCGCCCGGTGCGCAGCTCCTCGTAGGGACCGCACACCGGCCGGTAGTCGCACCAGCGGCAGGCACCCCGGTCGGGTGCTGCGGGCAGGAAGGCGTCGTCGAGTGCGGCGCCCACGGTCGTCGCCACCGCAAGGGCGGCGGAGCGCGCGGCGGCGTCGAGCGGCACGACCCGCTCCTCGAAGCCACCGGCCGCCGTGCAGTAGTAGAGGCGGCCCGACTCGACCACGGCGTCGGGGAAGAGTTTCTCGGCGGCGAGCGCGTAGAGCACGGGCTGGAGCGCGCGCCCGCCCTCGACGACGCCGCGGGCCGCGAAGCGCTCCTTGCCCGTCTTGTGGTCGGTGACGCGCAGTCGTCCCGGCTCGGCGCGCTCCACCAGATCGATCGATCCGCGCAGACACAGCCCCGTGTCGAGGGTCACCGGCTCCTCGCGCGAGGCCGGGTCGGCGTCGCGACCGCGCGGCAGGCCGAAGGAGAGCTCGAAACGCCAGGGCACGAACCCGGAGGCCTCCTCCGTCGAGCGGCGCAGCCACTCGCGCAGGTCCGCGCGCACCGACTGCACGCCGTCGCGCCAGACCCGCTCGATCGCCGGCGCCAGGTCGTCCTCGTAGCGGGCCGCGACCTTCTCGAGCACCGCGTCGAGCCGCTCCCATGCCGCCGGCAGGCGCGCAGCGTCGACCGGCAGCAGGCCCGCGTCGCGCAGCTCGCCGAAGAGCTCGAACTGTACGGCATGCACCAGCGATCCCCGCTGGAGCGGATCGAGCTCCTCGATCGCCTCGGGATCCTCGCGCGGGGCGAGCTTCCAGACGGCGTAGAGGTAGAACTTGTAGGGGCAGGTCGAGAAGTGCTGGAGGGCGGTCGGCGAGTAGCTGCGCGCCGAGAGCGCGTGGGCGGCGAGGGCGGTGCGGCCGGCGGCACCGGGCTTGACCAGACCGTCGGCCACCGTCCAGCCTTCGAGCCAGCGCCGGGCGCGGAAGCGCAGCGCCCGGCCCAGATGGGGATTGGCACCGAGCAGGTAGCGCGCCGTGCCGATCCGGCGCTCGGGGTCGGTCCCCTCGAGCGCCTCCAGCCGGGCCAGGTCGTACTCGGCGGCGTCGATCGCCAGGGCCGCGTCGGCGGGAGCGGGCCAGCCGAGGCGCGCCTCGCCCACCTCCTCCGCGCGGCGCGCCAGCTCGTCGAAGCCGGGCAGCGCGCCCTCGGCCGCGCGCAGCGCCTCGAGGGCGTAGAAGGAGGGAACGCGTGGCCGCGCGCCGTCCACGTCGAGACGCGGGAACGACAGCACGACGCGCTCGCGCGCCGCGCCAACTGCCAGACGCAGCGCGAGCCGCTCCGCCTCGAGCCGCTCTGCGTTGGTGAGAAGATCGCCTCCGAGCCGCTCCCGCGCCCGGTCGAGCAGGATCGGCTCCTCGCCGATCTTGCGCGGGAAGAGCTTCTCGGCCAGACCCGGCACGAACACGACGTCGAAGGCGAGCCCGCGCGCCGCTTCGGTCGGCGCCACGAACACCTTGCCGTAGCGGTCGCCCGAGGGCGGGCTCGCCACCTGCTGCAGGCGCGGCGTCAGGACGAGCTGCACCTCGCGCAGACCGACCGGACCGACCGCGGCCATCGGCGCCAGCTCGCCCAGCACCGACTGCACGCGCTGCGGGTTGCGCAGGGCGCGAGCGGCGAGCGCCGACAGCGCGTCGAGCCAGATGCCCCAGGGTGCCGCCTCGGGCAGCGCCGCGAGCTCGTCGACGAGAGGCAGCGCGAAGGCGCGCAGCGCGGCGAGGTCGGCGAGATCGCGGCGCAGTCCCAGGGCGCGCGGCCCCTCCGGATCGTCGGCGGCGGCGGACTCGCGCTCGAGAGCCCTCGCGAGTCCGTCGAGACGCCGCTCCCAACGATCGCGGCCCCCGATCACGGCCGCCTCCACCAGCAGCCGTTCCCAACGCCGGGGTGCCGGCAGGCTGCCCTCGCCACCCGCCTCTGCGCAATCGCCGGCCTGCTCCGCCGCACCGAGGGCCGCGCTCACCCGCTCCGAGAGCCCTTCCTCGTCCGCCGGCACCCAGCGGTCGCCCGACGGCGGGGCCGCGGGGGGCGCGCCGGCGGGAGCGCGCGCCGGCACCTCCCCGAGCGACAGGTACTCGGCGAAGCGGCGCGCCGAGAGGCCTTCCGCGGCACACGCCAGCAGGGCGACCAGGGCGCGTCCGCTCGGATCGGGTTGACGCGTGCCCCGCGCGAAGTGCGCCGGCACGCCGGCCCGTCGCAGCGCCTCGACCAGGAAGGGGCCGTAGGCCTCGGGAGAGCGCAGCAGCACGGCCATGCGATCGAAGCGAACGCCCTGGCGCGCGGCGGTGTGGATGCGGCGCGCGATCTCCACGCACTCGCGGCTCTCCCCCGGCGCCGAGAGCATCGACACCGAGGCGTCGGCGGCGCGCGCGGCGGGCGCGCTCTCCTCGAACAGGTGCCGTTGGAGCGAACGCAGCGGCGTGTCGTCGGCCGCCTCGAGCGACTCGGCGCTCACGCCCAGCAGACGCTCGAAGCGCTCGATCGCCCGCGCGTCGCCGGCGGGCAGCGTGACCAGGCATCCCGTCGCGCGCGCGAGCAGCGCCTCGAGCAGTGCGTAGCGGGTCGCGCCGGGAGCCGGCGGATCGAGCAGCAGCAGGGGAGGTCGGGGAGCTCCGCTGCGCGACGCCTCGAGGACGGCCTCGGTGGCCAGCCACTCCACCGCCGCGCGATCGGCGAGTCCTCCCGCGGCGAGGGCGTCCTCGTAGGCGGCGAGCAGGCCCGCCAGCTCCGGGGCCTCGGCCGCGAGCTCCGCCGCGGCGAGCGCCCCTGCGCGCAGCTCCCCGAGCACGGCGGTCAGCGCGCGGGCGAGCCCGGGTCCGCGGCCGGCGTCGGCGAAGCGGCCCAGGGCACCGCTCTCCGCACGCTCGTGGAGCACGCGCGCGACCACCGCCTCCGAGGCGAGCCGGCCGACCGGCACCCTCCCGCGCTCGGCCAGCGCCGGAGCGGCGAGGCGCGCGGCCAGACGCGTCGGAGTGGTGCGGTGCCAGCCGAAGGCGGCACCGGCCTCGCCAGCGGCGGCGCGCGAGAGATCGGAGGCCGCGTCGGCGCTGGAGCCGACGATCCACAGCTCCTCGCTCGACGGGCGGGCGAGCAGCCACGCACGCGCCGCCTCCAGCCGCAGCGACGCGTGGGGCGAGACGACCAAACGCGACTCCGCGCTGCGCTGCATGGCAGCAGGGTACACCCCCGGTAGCATCCCACCGAATGCTGCGCGACGAGATGTTGGCTCGCCTCGAGCGAGAGAGCTTCGACGTGATCGTGATCGGAGGCGGCGCGTCGGGCCTGGGCGTCGCCGTCGACGCCGCGAGCCGCGGCTACCGGACGCTCCTGCTCGAGGCCTTCGACTTCGCGAAGGGCACCTCCAGCCGCAGCACGAAGCTGGTGCACGGCGGCGTGCGCTACCTGGAGCAGCTCAACTTCTCGCTCGTCACCGAGGCGCTGCGCGAGCGCGGACTGCTCTACCGCAACGCGCCCCATCTCGTGCACAACCTGGGCTTCGTCGTGCCGCGCTACCGCTGGTGGCAGGGCCCGTTCTACGGCATCGGCCTCAAGCTCTACGACGCTCTGGCGGGGGACCTCAACCTGGCCCCCAGCCGCGGTCTCGACCGCGAGCAGACGATCGAGGCGATCCCGAACGTCGAGCAGAACGACCTGCTGGGTGGAACGATGTATCACGACGCCCAGTTCGACGACGCGCGCATGGCGATCCACCTGGCTCTCACGGCCGCCGATCACGGCGCGGTGCTGCTCAACTACATGGAGGTCGTCGAGCTGCTGAAGGCGGGCGGCGGCGAGGGGCACACCTGTGGCGTCGTCGCGCGCGACGGCGAGACCGGGAAGATGCACCGCATCCTGTCGCGGGTGGTGGTGAACGCCACCGGCATCTTCTCCGACGACGTGCGCTGGCTCGATCAGCCGGACGCGCCCCCGATGACGACGCCCAGCCAGGGCATCCACCTGGTGCTGGACGCCTCCTTCCAGCCGGGTCCGAACGCGATCATGGTCCCCCAGACCGACGACGGGCGCGTGCTGTTCCTGATCCCCTGGCACGGACGCGTCCTGGTCGGAACCACCGACACGCCGATGCCCTCCGCCGACGTCGAGCCGCGCGCGCTGCCCGAGGAGGTGGATTTCGTGCTGCGCAACGCGGGGCGCTACCTGGCGAAGGATCCCGGGCGCGGCGACGTGCTCGCGGTGTTCGCGGGCCAGCGGCCGCTGGTGCGCGGCGACGTCGCGGACACGAAGAGGATCTCGCGCGAGCACGAAGTGGTGGTGAGCAACTCGGGGCTGGTCACGATCCTGGGGGGGAAGTGGACCACCTATCGCAAGATGGCCGAGGACACCCTGACCCAGGCGATCGCCGTCGGCGGCCTGCCCGACCGCCCTTGCGTCACCGAGACGCTGCCCCTGCACGGCCGCCTCGAACGCGACGACCCGGCCTATCCCGCGGAATTCGCGCGACGCGTCTACGGCTCGGACCTCGCCGCCGTCGAGGCGCTCGCCCTCGAGGACCCGTCACTCGGTGAGCCGCTGCATCCGAATCTCCCCTACACCGGGGCCCAGATCGTCTGGGGTGCCCGACGCGAGATGGCGCGGCGGCTCGAGGACGTGCTGGCACGCCGCACGCGGGCGCTCGTGCTCGACGCGCGCGCGACGCTGGAGATCGCGCCGCGCGCGGCGGCGCTGCTGGCGCGCGAGCTCGGTCGCGACGCCGCCTGGGCCGAGCGCGAGGTGGAGGCGTTCAGGACCCTGGCGCGCGGCTATCTGCTGGATGCCTGAAGCGACAGCACCCGACGCTCCCCTCGAGCGCGGTGAGCTGGGGCCGGCGATCCGGCGGCGGACGCGGGCCGCCCTGGCCGCCGGCGCCCTGGAGCCGATCTCCTCGGAGACGGTGACGGTCGCGGAGGCGGGCATCCCCTTCGCCGTGCGCGTCATCTCCGGGCTCGCTCGACGCCGGCGGGTCGAGTCGGCCGGCGATCCGCCGCGCGATCCCTTCGCGCCGCCCGACCCCGCGCTCGTGGTCGGCGCGATCGGTGATCACCATCTGTGCGTGCTCAACAAGTACCCGGTAATCGACTACCACGCGCTGATCGTCACCCGCGAGTTCGAGGACCAGGAGACGCCGCTGGGGTGTCGGGACTTCGCCGCGCTGTGGAGCTGCTTGGTGGAGACGGACGGACTGGCCTTCTACAACGCCGGGGCGGCGGCCGGCGCGAGCCAGCCCCACCGCCATCTCCAGCTGGTGCCCACCCCTCTCGCCTCGCCGCTCCACGCCACCCCGCTCGACGCCGTGCTCGAGGACGCCCGCTTCGACGGCGGCGTGGGCAGGCTCCCCGCCCTGCCCTTCCTGCACGGCCTCGGCCGGCTGCGCCAGCTCTCGGCGCGGGCACCCGCCGATGCCGGCGCCACCCTGCTCGCGCTCTACCGGGAGCTGGCGCGCGCCTTCGCCTGCGACCGCCCGGGCCGCCCCTACAATCTCCTCGTCTGCCGTGATTGGATGCTGTTCGTGCCCCGCCTTCGCGCGGACTGGCAGGGGATCGGGGTCAATGCCCTGGGCTTCGCCGGAGCGCTGATGGTCCCCGACCGCGACTCCCTCGAGCGACTGCGCCGGGCCGGCGTGCTGCGCGTGCTGTCGGCGGTGGCCATCGCAACCCGCTGACGGCGGAGCGGGCCGATTCGGCGGGGCGGAGAGCCACACCTCCACCGGAGGAGGCGCGGCGATCCGCTCATCATAAGAAGAACATCAGATTTCGTGTCGACGCATCTGCGTATCTTGGTTCGGAGGTCGCCATGAAACGCCGCGTCCTGATCGTCGAGAGCGAGTCGCAGCCGTGCCCGGCCGTCGTCGAAGTGGCGGCGCGCTACGGCGAGGAGGTCCTCACGGTCAGGACCGCCCCCTTGGCGCTCTCCGCACTGGAGAGTGATCCGTACCTGGTGCTGCTCGACGGAGGGCTGCGTGGCGACGCCACCCGCTCGGTCGCGTGGGCGGCCGCCGGGCGGCTTCCGGCCCCGATCGTGGTGGTCCTGGGCGTGAACGACACCCCCGAGGAGTCGTTCCGGCTGCACGAGATCGGCGTGCGCGGATACGTGGCGAAGGGCGCGCCGCGCGAGGCCATCCAGCGGGAGATCGAACGAGCGCTCACTCTGCCGCCGAACCTGACCGCCTTCGCGGTGGCGGCGGTCGGCAAGGCTCCGATGCAGTCGGTGATCCGCGACGTGCGCCGCACCATGCTCGACCAGGCCCTCGGGCTCTCCCGCGGCAGTCGCTCGGGAGCGGCGCGACTGCTGGCGATCTCGCGTCAGGCCGTGCAGCAGATCGTCCGCGACCGCGAGCAGTGCGGCGGGAAGCGGCGCAGCCGCATCACCGCCCTGACCGGGGTCGAGTCGGCTCCGGCCGAGCTCCGTCACCGCTCCGCTCGGGGTCAGACCTCCTCGAGGTCGAGCAGCTCGGTGATCGTCTGACGGCGCCGGATCAGGCGCGGGCGGCCGGACTCGAGCAGGATCTCGGGCGCCAGCGGGCGGGTGTTGTAATTGCTGGCCATCGCCGCCGCGTAGGCGCCCGCGTCGCGGATCACCACCAGATCGCCGACGGCCACGTCCGGGAGGTCCCGCGGCACGACGACGCCGCCCTCCTCCTGGGTGAAGACGTCGCCCGACTCGCACAGCGGACCCGCGACGATCGTGGGCTGGGTCGGACCCTCCGCCCAGGCCCCGTTCCGCGAGACCACGTCGATGCCGTGATAGGCGCCGTACATCACCGGACGCGCCAGGTCGTTGAAGCCGGCGTCCACCACCGCGAAACGGTTCGCCCCCTCGCGCTTCGCCGCACGCACGCGCGCCACGAGCACCCCGGACTCCGCCACCAGGTAGCGGCCGGGCTCGATCTCGAGGCTCACCGGGTGACCGACCGTCTCCTCCACACGGCGCCGGGCGCCGTTCCACAGGGCGTGCAGCGCCGCGGTGTCGAAGGACGGCTCGCCGGGTCGGTAGGGAACGGGCAGGCCTCCCCCCCCGGAGATCGCCCGGACGTCCACCCCCAGCGCGCGCACCTGGTCGACCATCGCGTCGCACACCCGGCCCAGGTGCTCGAAGTCGGAGCCGGAGCCGATGTGCATGTGGAGTCCGACCAGGTCGAGCCGGTACTTCTCGACGTGGCGCAGGGCCTCGTCGAGGTAGGCGTGCCAGATGCCGTGCTTGCTCCACTCGCCGCCGGTGTTGGTCTTTCGGCTGTGGCCGTGGCCGAAGCCCGGATTGACGCGGATCCACACGCGGTGGCCACTTCTCCGACGCCCCAGCTGCTCGAGCACGTCCGCCGAGCCCGCGTTCACCGGGATGTCCTGCTCGCACACCCGGTCCAGGACCGCCTCGTCGATCAGGTCGGCGGTGTAGACGAGGCCCGCGGGCTCGCCGCGGCTATCGTAGCCGGCCCGCAGCGCGCGCTCGATCTCCCCCAGCGACACCGCGTCCACCCGGGCGCCCGCCGCGCGCAGCAGACGCAGCAGGTGGATGTTCGAGCACGCCTTCTGCGCGTAGCGCACCACGTCGAAGTCGCGCAGCGACGACAGTCGCTCGAGGATCGCATCGGCGTCGTAGAGGTAGTAGGGAGTGCCGTGCTGCTCGGCGAGCCGGAGCAGGAGGTTCGGGTCGGGCGTCCGCACGCGCGCAGTGTATCGGGTCAGGCCAGCACGAGCCCCAGCCGCAGCGGCTCGCCCTCGATCGTCGCCTCGAGCACCCGGGCGCCCTCCTCGGGCGGCTTGCCGACCTCGACCGCCACGGCCAGCGTCTCCCGACCCAGCTCCTCCGCGCGCGGACGCACCGCCGACACCAGGCGCTCGGCGCCGTCGACGGTGAGGCGAATGCGACCGGTGTACTCGAGGTCCAGCTCCTTGCGAAACGTCTGGACGCGGTTCAACACCTCCCGAAACAGGCCCTCCTCGATCAGGGCATCGGAGAGCGTCGTGTGCAGCACCACCACGCCCACGGCGCCCGCCGCGGCGGCGAAGCCCTCGCGGGCCTCGAGGCTCACGGCGAGCTCGTCGGGTCCGATCTCCACGGGATCGCCCTCGACCGCGATCCGCACGCGGCCCTCCTCCTCGAGCTGACGCAGGAGCGCCGCGCCGTCGGCCCGGGCGAGCGCGGCCTTCAACGCGGGCATCCGCTTGCCCACTCTCGGACCGAGCGCGCGGAAGTTCGGCTTCACCTGGTAGGACACGTAGGCATCGGCGTCGCTCGCCAGGTGCAGGGCGTGCACGTTGAGCTCCTCGCGGATCAGGCTCTCGTGGGCGAGCACGCGCGGACCGAGCTCGGGATCGGTCACGACGATCTCGGCCGTCGATAGCGGCTGCCGGACGCGCAGCTTGTGGGCAGTGCGCACCTGAAGGCCGAGGGACACGATCTCCCGCACCGCGGCCATCTCGCTCGACAACGCCTCGTCGATCGCCTCCGCGTCGGGCTCCGGGTAGTCGGCCAGGTGGACGCTCTCGGGCTCGGCGTCGCCGAAGGGGCCCGCGACCAGGTTGCGCCACAGCTCCTCGGTGGCAAAGGGGAGGAAGGGGGCGAGCAGGCGCGCCAGTGCGGTCAGACACTCGTAGAGCGTCCAGAGGGCATCCCGCTTCTCCGGGCCGAGGCCGGGCGCCCAGAAGCGGTCTCGCGAGCGGCGCACGTACCAGTTCGAGAGCGCGTCCACGAAATCCGTGAGCACCCCGGTCGCCTCGTAGACGTGGTAGGCGTCCATGTGCTCGCGCACCGCGCGCGTGGCGAGGGCGAGCTCGGACAGGATCCAGCGATCCAGCAGGCCGCGCTCCCGCGCGGAGCGCCGGCCTTCGCGAAAGGCCGCGTTCGAGGGGTCGAAGGCGTCGATCTCCGCGTAGATGGTGAAGAAGGCGTAGACATTGCGGAGCTTGAGGGGCAGCTCGCGCTGGGCGGCGCGCACGCCCGAGAGCGAGTGCCGGGTGGGGTTCCAGGGCGGGTTCTGCGAGAAGAAGAACCAGCGGAAGGCGTCGGCTCCCGGCGCGGGCGAGCTCGGATCGTCGACCCACACCTTCGCCTCCGGCGCGAGCCCCGGCACCTCGCGTGGCAGGACGTGCGCGGATGCACCGGCGGGCCGGACGCCGAGCCGGGAGGCGTCGGCCTCCGCCAGGTGGATCACGCGACGGGGCATGGCCTCGGGCCGCAGCTCCAGCTCGAGACTCTGCTCCGGACGGTCCCCGCGATAGACGCGCACGCGCGCCGAGGCGCCCGACAGATCGAGGCCCTCGTAGTCTTCGCGCGCGATCGCGGCGGTCCCGGGTCGCGGAGGGGTGACCGCCGCCACCGCCGCGAACTCCAGACGGACGCGGTCGAGGATCACCTCGGGCGGCGTGTAGTTCCCCTTGCTCTTCGACTCCTTCTTCCCGTGCCGGTCCGCAACGTGCCCGAGGACGATGCAGGTCTTGTAGGGATGGGGGGGCTCCCGGTCCGGGAACAGCAGGGTCGAGATCCACAACAGGGAGTTGAACCAGCCGCGCGTCTGGTCGATCGCCTCGGAGATGAGGTCGGCGGGGAAGTTGGCCTCGAACTCGTCGGAGTTGCGATGCGGATACCCCCACTGCGCGAAGGGCATCGAGCCCGAGTCGAACCAGGCGTCGATCACCTCGGGCACGCGCCGGTAGACGCCGGGCTCGCCCGGACGCGTCCAGGTGACGTCGTCGATCCACGGCTTGTGCACCGCGAGGTGGGGCGACAGGGAGGGGTCGCGCTCGCGCGCCTTTTCGAAGGCATCGAAGGCGTGGGGATTGCGCAGCCGGATCTCGTCCGTGGAGGCAGGCGCCTCCATGCGACCCGTCTCGTCGTTCACCCAGACGTTGAGGGGTGTGCCCCAGAAGCGCTCGCGGGAGAGCGCCCAGTCGACGTTGTTGCGCAGAAAGTCGCCGAAGCGGCCGTCGCGGATGTGCTCGGGCAGCCAGTGGATCGCGGCGTTGTTGGCGAGGCACTCCTCGACGTGGGCGCTGGTGCGGATGTACCAGGCCGGCCGCGCGTACTGGATCAGCGGATCGCTGTCCGAGCGCACGCAGAAGGGATACTCGTGGCGGATCTGCTCCGCGTGCCAGAGCAGGCCTCGCTCGCGCAAGGCGCGCGTGAGGTCGCGGTCGGCCTCCTTCACCCAGCGTCCCGCGTAGGCCGGCTCGGCCCACTCCGGGTCGAAGCTGCCGTCGGGGCGCACGGCGCAGAGCAGGGGCAGGCCCGGGTCCCGCTTCTGCTCGCGGCGCAACAGCTCGAAGTCCACCTCGCCGAAGGCGGGCGCGGCGTGGACGACCCCCGTGCCGGCGTCGAGCTCGACGAAGTCGGCGGCCACGACTCGCCACAAGGACGTGTTGGCGTGCTCCTCCGCGAACCAGTCGAAGGGCGGTGTGTAGCGCCGACCGACGAGCTCGGCGCCGCGCAAGGTGCGCTCGACCGGCAGCTCCCGACCCACCTTCTCGGCGAGCGCCCCGCGCAGCGCCTCCGCCACGACGAGTCGCTGCTCGCCGTCCCGCACCACCGCGTACGGCTCGGCGGCGTTCACCGCCGCGAAGCTGTTCGAGGGCAGGGTCCAGGGCGTGGTGGTCCAGACCAGGAGCGAAGTCCCCGGCTCGTCGGCGAGGGGGAAGCGCACGTAGATCGAGGGGTCGTCCACGGTCCGGTACCCCTCGCCCACCTCGGCGGCCGAGAGCACCGTGCCGCCCTGGGCCCACCACCAAACCACCTTGTGGCCGCGGTAGAGCAGACCGCGCTCGAAGAGCACGGAGAGTGCCCACCACACGCTCTCCACGTAGGACTGATGAAAGGTGACGTAGGCGTCGCTCATGTCGAGCCAGAAGCCGAGCTTCTCGGTGAAGCTTTGCCACTCTTCGGTGTAGCGGAAGACGCTCTCGAGGCAGCGGCGGACGAAGGGCTCCACGCCGTAGGCGACGATCGCGTCCTTTCCCGAGATGCGGAGCTCCTTCTCCACCTCGATCTCGACGGGCAGGCCGTGGGTGTCCCACCCGGCCCGCCGCGGCACGTAGAAGCCGCGCATGGCCTTGTAGCGCGGGATCACGTCCTTCATCACGCGTGTCAGAGCGTGGCCGTTGTGCGGCATGCCGTTGGCGGTGGGCGGCCCCTCGTAGAACACGAAGCGCGGCCCGTCGCGGCGCAGCTCGAGCGAGCGCGCGAAGATGTCCCGCTCGCGCCAGAACGCGCGGACCCGTGACTCTGCGTCAGGGAAGTCCACGACCGGCGTCGCACGCTCGAAGACACTGCCGTTCTTCATGGGGCGCATAAGCTACCATCCGCCTCCGGGTCCGCCCCCGATTCGGCGCCGATCGGTGACGAAGGAATGGCGCCTCGGAGTCTTCCGGCCGCACTCTCCCCGACCGCGCCACAGATCGACAGAGAGCGAGGAGACCATCCCTTGGCCGACTACTTCCTTCCCAGCATGCGCCTCTACCTGGACCAGCTCGTCGACTGGAAGACGATCCTGTCCCTGCGCGCCGGGGATGCGGATGTCGACGCCGAGCTCGGCGCCTTCCGCACCATCCTCGAGACCACGGCTCGGCTCGCCGAGAGCTTCCAGGCCGAGGCGCGGGAGCGCTGGGCCGAGGAAGCCACCCTCACCCCCGACGGCGGCGCCACGTCCCCGCCGCACATCCGCCGCGCCTACGACCAGCTCGCCGAGGCGGGCCTGGTGAGCCTTCCCGTCAGCGAGGGCTACGGCGGCTACGGACTGCCGGCGCTGCTGAACGGCGTCTACCTCGAGATGCTCTCGCGTGCTGACGCCAGCCTGATGATGATCGTGGGGCTCCAGGCCGGGGCCGCCAGCGACATCGAGAAGTACGCTAGCGAGGAGGTGAAGAAGAAGTGGCTGCCGCGCTTCGCCAGCGGCGAGGTGGAGGGCTGCATGGACCTCACCGAGCCTCAGGCCGGCAGCGATCTGGGCGGCATCACCACCCGGGTCACCGAAATGGGCGAGGGCGTCCGCGTCGACGGCCAGAAGATCTTCATCTCGAACGGCGGGGCCGAGGTCCACCTGGTGCTCGGCCGCGAGCACGAGACCTTCGAGCAGTCCAAGGGCACCACGCGCGGCCTCTCCCTGGTGCTGGTACCGCGCCACCGGGACGACGGCTCGCCCAACGGCGTGCGCGTGGCGCGTCTGGAGAAGAAGCTCGGGATCCACGGATCGGCCACCTGCGAGGTGGTCTTCGAAGGAGCCCAGGGCGTACGCCTGGGCGAGAAGGGCAACGGCTTCCGCGCGATGCTCGACCTGATGAACTTCGCGCGCCTCGGCGTCGCCTCCCAGGCGCTGGGCCTCGCCGAGGGCGCAATGCGCGACGCCGTGGAGTACGCCCACGAGCGACGGCAGTTCGGCATGCCGATCGTCGAGCAGCCGCTGGTGCTGAACATGCTGTCGAAGATGGTGGTGAACACGGAGGCGGTGCGAGCGATCCTGTACCGCAGCTACGTCCTGCTCGACGGCGCGCTCGCCCGCGAGCGGGCGCTCGCCCGGGGCGACCTGTCCGACGCCGAGACGAAGCGCCTCCAGGAAGAGCTCGAGCGCGACCACACGCGGGTGCGGCTGCTCACCCCGCTGTGCAAGTACTACGCGACCGAGGTCTGCACCGATCTCACCATGGACGCGCTCCAGGTGTTCGGCGGAATCGGCTTCACCATGGACTCGGACATCGGAAAGCTCCACAACGACAGCCTGATCATGACGATCTACGAGGGGACCAGCGAGATCCAGGCCTCCTTCGCACTGCGCGAGATGGGCAAGGGCGCCCTCGCCGTCGTGTTCGGCGAGGTGCGCGCCGAGCTGGAGGCGATGGACGCGGACCCGAAGCGGGCCGATCTGGCGAAGCGGGTTCGCGAGGCGATCGGCCGCGTCGAGCAGACGCTCGGTAAGCTCGCCTCGGACATGGGCTACGCACTGCTGCGGGCGCGCATGATGGCTGAGATGGTGATCGACGTGATCGCTGCGACGGAGCTGCTCAAGCAGGCGGGGATCGAGGCCGACCGCATCGACCTGGCCGAGAGCTTCATCCGCCGGCGCATGCTCGCCGTCGAGCTCCGGGCGCGCCGGATCCTGGAGAACGCCGAGGGGCGCGTCGATCTCGATCGGCGCGTGCTCTCTCGCGTGGCGCCTGCATGAAGGTCCGCGTCCTCGGCTCGTGCGCCGGGGGGGGCCTGCCCCAGTGGAACTGCGGCGGCCCGAACTCGGTGCGCGCACGATCGGGCGACCGGGACGTGCCGCCCCGGACCCAGCCTGCCCTCGCAGTCTCCGCCGACGGCCGCCGTTGGTCGATGCTGAACGCGAGCCCGGACGTGCGCGACCAGCTCGCGGCCTTCCCGGCTCTGCATCCGCGGCCCGGCACTCGCGACGTCCCGCTCGACACCGTCGTGCTCACCTCGGCCGAGCTCGACCACGTCCTGGGCCTGCTCGTGATGCGCGAGGCGCTCTCCTACCGGATCGTCTCCACGCCCTGGGTTCGCCGCGCGATCCTCGACCACAATGCGGCATGGCGCCTGCTCGAGCCGGCCTGGGGCGCGGTGGCGCTCGACACCCCGTTCGCCCTCGACCGCGACGGCGCGCTCGAGGCGCGCCTGTTCCCGGTGGCGCCGAAGGTCCCAACCTACCTGCGCGACGTCGCGAAGCCGCACGCCGAGACGACCGTCGGCCTGCGCGTCACCGAGCGGAGCACCGGAGCGCGGCTGGTGTTCGTGCCCGGTCTCAAGACCCTCGACTCCGCCTGCGCCGCCGAGCTGGCCGCCGCCGACGTGCGCTTCGTCGACGGCACCTTCTTCACGAGCGACGAGCTGCGGTCGATGCGGCCCGGGGCTCCCGACGCGGTGGCTATGGGACACCTGCCGATCACCGGGCCCGACGCGAGCCTGGCCACGCTCGCCGAGCTGCCGGGTCGCAGCTGGTACATCCACATGAACAACACCAACCCCGTGCTCGACGCGTCCTCGCCCGAGCGCGCCCGCGTGGAGCGCGCGGGAGTGGGCATCGCGAGCGACGGCCTGGAGCTCGAGCTGTGAAGAGCCGCAAGCGGCCGGAGGCCGCGCGCAGCGAGCCGCAGGCGAGCGAAGACCGAACGGACAAGCGGCCGGAGGCCGCGCGCAGCGAGCCGCAGGCGAGCGAAGACCAGTC
>CAZZFT010000012.1:24014-59048 GCA_964653555.1 uncultured Spirochaetales bacterium
GGCTCGAGATCGCCGAGGATGGCGCGGAGCTCTCGTTGTGACGGGCCTGGAGGCGCGGCTGCAGCGCACCCTCGACGAGCGCTATCACCACCGCCACCCCTTCAACCTGCGCATGCACGCGGGTGAGCTGTCGCCCGCCGAGATCCGCTGCTGGGTCGCGAACCGCTACTACTACCAGACCCGGATCCCCCGCAAGGACGGGCTGATTCTCGCCAAGTCGAGCGACCCGGCCTTCCGACGCGACTGGGTCGAGCGCCTCCACGATCACGACGGCACCCCCGAGCGCGAGGGAGGGCTCGCGCTATGGCTGGCCCTCGCCGAGGCGGTCGGTCTCGACCGCGAGCGGGTGGCCTCGCTCGTGGACGTGCTGCCCGGTGTCCGCCGCGCCTGCGACGCCTACGTCGACTTCGTCGCCAGCCACGATCTGTTGGAGTCGGTGGCGTCCTCGCTCACGGAGCTCTTCGCCGGCGACATCATGGGCGTACGGATCGCCGCCTTCGAGAAGCACTACCCGTGGGTGGCCGCCGAGGGGCTCGCCTACTTCCGCTCGCGCACCGTCCAGGCGCCGAGCGACGCCCGAAAGGGGCTCGCCTTCGTGCTCGCCCACGCCCGGGACGCCGCGCTCCAGGACCGCTGCGCTGCCGCGCTCGAGCGCAAGTGCGAGATCCTGTGGAGCCTGCTCGACGCGATCGAGGCCGCCTGCGCGGCGCCGGCCTTCTCGCGCGGCGCCCAGGCGCGCCTCGACGACCCGGAGCCGATCGTCGTGCTTCCCGAGCGCGCCGTGAAGCTCTCGGGCAGCGGCCGGGAGATCCTCGCCCTGTGCGACGGCAGGCTCTCCGGCCTGGAGATCGTCGACGCGCTGCGCGCGCGCCACCCCGACGTCGACCCCGCCCGCCTCGCCGACGACGTCCACGACTTCCTCGACGACATGGTGCGCCTCGGCGTGCTCGCGCGGCCGCGCCCGTCCCCGGCCTGACGCGGATCGATCCGGAACAGCGTGCCGTTCTCCGTCAGGACGAAGATCTGTCGGGTGAACGGGGACTCGGCGACGGAGCGAACGCGGTGCCAGAGGTCGGCGAAGAGGCGCTCCTCGTGGACGACCCGCTCTCCCTCCAGCGACAGCCGGTTCAAGTGTGTGAGGCGCAGCGCCGCCACCAGCAGATCCCCCCGCCAGCTCGCGAGGGAATCTCCCGAGGAGAAGGCGATGCCCGAGGGTGCGATCGACGGCACGTAGTAGTGGACCGGCTGCTCGAGGCCGTCCCGGTGGGTGCCGACGCCGATCTTCCCTCCCCCGTACTCCTCCCCGTACGTGATGATCGGCCAGCCGTAGTTGCGCCCGGGGCGCAAGACGTTGATCTCGTCGCCGCCCTGGGGACCGTGCTCGGATTCCCACATCTCGCCGGTCTGGGGGTGCAGAGCCAGTCCCTGCGGGTTGCGGTGACCCCAGGAGAAGATCTCGGAACGCGCCCCGGGGCGACCGACGAAGGGATTGTCCTCCGGGATCGACCCGTCCGGACGGATGCGCAGCACCTTACCGAGGTCGCAGCCGAGATCCTGGGCGAAGTCGCGCTCCTCGCGCTCTCCGATCGAGACGTAGAGCAGGCCGCGCCGGTCGAAGGCCAGGGCTCCCCCGAAATGGTTGATTCCCGGGCGAGCAGGCTGCGCAGTGAGGAGGACTTCGAGATCCTCGAGTCGATCGCCGCGCAGCTGCGCGCGTGCGACGCGCGTGGTGTAGGCGTCCGGCGGCACGGGGATCGAGTAGCTGAGATAGACCCATCCGTTCTTGCCGAAGGCGGGATCGCACTCGACGCCGAGCAGGCCTCCCTGTCCGACGAACGCCACCTCGGGAACCCCGGCCACCGGATGGATCTCCCCGGTGGCGAGGTCGATCCGCGACAGCCGGCCGGGCTTCTCCGTCACGAGCACTTCGCCGGGGCTCACGAACGTCATGTCCCAGGGAAACTCGAGGCCATCGACGATCGGGACCAGCCAGAGGTCCTCCGTCTCGGCTCGATAGGGAACCGGCCCGTCGGCGACCTCCAGGTGGGGGTTGGCCGCCAGGTACAGGCGCAACGCCTGCCACTCCAGCGCCTCGCAGCCCGCCAGTGCCAGGGCGAGGGCGAGGGCGAGGCACGAGAGAAGCGCGCGCATCCCCGAAGGACGTGCCGACACGGCCGTTCCTCCCGTCTGGAGCTAAAAAGAACATAAGTACCGATTATCCTGGACGTCAAGCGAAAAGGGCGGATACCCTGGATGCGCATGCGGCGCAGCGAGCGGAGTCGGCGGGATCGCACCCGCCCGCGGCAGGAGCGCAGCGAGCAGACGCGGCGGCGCCTTCTGGACGCGGCGCTGGAGATCCTCGCGGCGGGGGGACCCGGCGCGGTCACGCACCGGGCGGTGGCGCAGCGGGCCGGCGTCTCGCTCGGGGGAACCACCTACCACTTCCCATCCAAGTACGACCTCCTAGGCGAGTTCTACCGGCTTCACCTCCTCCACGTTCGCGAGCGGGCCGAAGCCCTTCGCGACCTGTTCGCGACGCCGGTCTCCGGCTCCGTCTCGCTGCGCGACCGCCTCGCCGAAGGTCTGGAGCGCTATCTCGAGCAGGGGGTGCGCGAGGACCGCGCGGGATCGCTCGCCACCTTCGAGCTGTCCCTGGAATGCGCGCGCGACCCCGCGCTGCGGCGCAGGCTGCGGGGCGCGAAGGCGGAGTCGGACGCGCTGGCGGCGAGCGTGCTCGGCGAGCTGGGCTCGCCCGATCCCGTCTCCGACGCCGAGCTGCTGATCGCCGCCCTAGGGGGCCTGCGTCTGGCCTGGCTCGCCGACGGTGAGCGCTCCGGCTACGCGAAGCGCGTTCCGTCGCTGGTCGGGCGCCTCGCCGCGCTGCTGATCCCGGCGGACGGTCCGGGTCGTTCGCCGTGAACGAGTCGGCGCACTAGTGTCCGCCCGTGGTCGCCCCCCGGCCCTACAACCTGATCGCCGAGCTCACCTACCGCTGCCCGCTGCGCTGCGCGTACTGCTCGAACCCGATCGGCTACCGCCGGGTGCGCGAGAGCCTCGACGGAGCGCGCTGGTGTCGGGTGTTCCGCGAGGCGGCGGCCCTCGGGGTCGTGCACGTGGGTCTCACCGGAGGTGAGCCCACCCTGCACCCGGATCTCCAGGCGATCGTGGCGGGTGCGGCGGAGGCGTCGCTGTACCCGCATCTGGTGACGGCGGGCACCACCCTCGACGACGACGCGCTGGACCGACTGGTGGGAGCGGGGCTGCGCAGCGTTCAGCTCTCGATCCAGGACGCCGATCCCGCGGCGTCGGACGCGATCGCCGGCACGGCGAGCTTCGCGGCGAAGCTCGCCTTCGCCGCCGGGGTCCGCGCCCGGAGACTTCCGCTCGCGCTCAACGTCGTCCTGCATCGCCACAACCTCGACCGGGTGGCGGAGATCGTCGCGCTCGCCCGCCGCCTGGGAGCGGATCGCCTTGAGCTCGCGAACGCGCAGTACCACGGCTGGGCGCTGCGCAACCGCGCCGCGCTGCTGCCGACCCGCGTGCAGCTCGACGCGGCGGCTCGGACGGTGGCTCGGCTCCAACACGAGACGGACGACCTCGAGATCCTCTTCGTCCTGCCCGACTACCACCGCGGCCGTCCCAAGCCGTGCATGGGCGGCTGGGGTCGACGCGCCATCGTGGTGGCACCCGACGGTCGCGTGCTTCCCTGCCACGGCGCCGCGGAGCTGCTCGGCCTCGAGTTCTGGCGCGTTCCCGAGCGGACGCTCGCCGAGTGCTGGGCGGACGCGCCCGGCATGAACGCCTTCCGCGGGGAGGCGTGGATGCGCGAGCCCTGTCGCGGGTGTCCCGAGCGCACGCGCGACTTCGGCGGCTGCCGCTGTCAGGCGTTCCTCCTCGCCGGAGACGCCGCCGCCGCGGATCCCGCCTGCTCGCTCGCGCCCGACCACGAGGTGGTGCGGCGCGCGCGCGAAGAGGCCTCGCGGCCCGCCCCCGATCTGGTCTACCGGGGGGTGGAGTCGGATCCTCACCCGTAGCGGAGATCGGGATAGAGCAGCCGGATCGCCGCCCCGTGCACCGGCGGGAACAGCCGGGGGATCGCGAACCAGGCGACGATCAGACCGACGAACGCCCAGGTCGGCCGGGCGTAGACCGCGCGCAGTCGTCCGGCGAGCCGCTCGGGCAGCAGCAGCGCCACGGCCCCGGCGCCGTCGAGGGGCGGAAGCGGAATCAAGTTGAAGACGAGCAGCAGCAGATTGAGCGTGAACAGGATCGAGATCAGCGTGGCGAGAGCGGGCCAGGCGCCCCCAGCGATGCTGGTGGTGACGCTGTCGAAGCGGATTCCGAGCGGCGCCTCGAACACACCCGCGGCGATGCCGAGGCGGATCGCGACGCCGGCGGCCAGGACCAGGAACGCGTTGGCCGCCGGACCGGCCAGCGCCATCCAGGCTGCGCGCCGTGGATGACGGGCCGCCCACATCGGGTCGAAGGGCGTGCTCGCCCACCCGATCATCCACCCCGACGCGGCGAAGGACAGCAGCGGCACGACGACGGTACCGAAGGGCTCGCGGCGGATGTGCGGCCGCGGATCGAGGCTCACCTGACCCCCGAGATAGGCGGTGGGATCGCCGCCGCGCCGAGCCGCCCAGGCGTGTGCAGCCTCGTGAAAGGTCAGGGAGAAGAGAAGTGCGACGAACCAGAGCAGCGCGGCATACAGGTCCAGGTCCACGCGCGGAGCATACAGCGCACTTCGGCCGGCGCCGCCTCGCCAACCCCTGTAAGCTGGCTACCGTGGCGTCCAGCGAGTTCGCCGACAGCGCCGACCGCCCTATCGTCGTCGCGAGCAACCGATTGCCCTTCACTGTGCAACGGCGTTCCGACGGACTCTCGGTGCAGGCCGCACCCGGCGGCCTGGTGTCGGCCCTCGATCCGGTGCTCTGTCATCAGGGTGGAACGTGGATCGGATGGCCCGGACTCGAGCTGCGCGCCGGCGAGAAGATGCCGGTCCCCGATCGTCCCTACGCGATCGCGCCGGTGCAGCTCACCGACACCGAGCTGCAGCGCTACTACCACGGCTTCTCGAATCGCACGCTGTGGCCGTTGTTGCACTCGATGCCGGGGCGCAGCCGCTTCGATCGGCGCGACTTCGAGGTCTACGCCGTCGTCAACCAGCGCTTCGCGGAAGCCATGGTCGAGCGATCGGACGGCGCGGGGCTGGTGTGGATCCACGACTACCACCTGATGCTCTCACCTCGTCGCGTGCGCGAGGAGCTGGTCCGCGACGTCGCCCTCGCCTTCTTCCTGCACGTCCCCTTCCCGCCCTACGACATCTTCCGTCTGCTGCCCTGGGATCGCGAGCTGCTCTCCAGCCTGCTCGCCTGCGATCTGATCGGCTTCCACGTCCGGGGCTACGCCCGCAACTTCCTGGACTGCGTGGAGAGGACGCTGGGAGCGCGCGTCGATCACTCCACGATGCTCGTCGAGTACGGCGGTCGGACCACGCGTGTGTGCGCGCTGCCGATCGGGACCGAGTTCGAGACCTTCGACGACCTCGCGCGCGCGGCGCGCACGCGGGCCGCGGGCGAGGAGAAGGTCGTGCTCGGCGTCGATCGACTCGACTACACGAAGGGCATTCCCGAACGAATGCGCGCCTTCGAGCGGCTGCTCGAGCTCCATCCCGAGCACCGGGAGCGCGTCGTCCTGCTCCAGCTCGCGGTGCCGAGTCGCGCCCAGGTGGCCGAGTACCGCCAGCTGAAGCAGGAGATCGACGGGCTCGTTGGGGCGATCAACGGCCGCTTCGCCACCGCCCGCTGGTCGCCGATCCGCTACCTGTACCGTTCCCTCGACCGCGGAGACCTCGCGGGCCTCTACCGGGACGCGGACGTCGCCCTCGTCACCCCCCTCCGCGACGGGATGAACCTGGTGGCGAAGGAGTGGGTCGCGTGTCAGGTGTCGGACCCCGGCGTGCTGGTCCTGTCGCGCCTCGCCGGAGCCGCCGAGACGATGCGCGAGGCGCTGCTCGTCAATCCCTACGACCTCGACGGAACGGCCGAGGCGATCCACCGTGCTCTCACGATGGACGAGGACGAGCGGCGCTCGAGGATCGCGGCGCTGCGCCGCCGGGAGCAGCGCGACGACCTCGAAGCCTGGACGAACGCCTTCGTCCGCGCGGCGGCGGTCGCCAGCGAGGAATTGCCGACCATGGGCGATACCGAGTTCGCGGGCTGGCTCTCGGACTTCATCAAGCAGTACCGCGTCGCGCTCTTCCTCGACTACGACGGAACCCTCACACCCCTCTGCGACCATCCCGACGAGGCGGTGCTCTCGCCCGAGATGCGCGAAGTGCTCCGCGGCTGCGCCGCCCGAGACGACACCGACGTGGCGATCGTGTCGGGTCGCTCCCTCGAAGGCGTCCGCCGGATCGTGGGCGAGGCGGATCTCACCTATGCCGGGAACCACGGCCTGGAGATCGCGGGGCCGGGCATGCCCCACTTCGCTCACGAAGACCTGGTTCACTACCGCGAGCGCGCCGAGGATCTGGCGGAGCAGCTCGACCGCATCGCCACCGACGGAGCCTGGACCGAGCGCAAGGGGCCGACGCTCACCTTCCACTACCGCAGCGTTCCCGAGACCCAGCGCGCAGGGCTCATCCGCGAAGCGAGAGCCCTGGTCCAGCGCGCGGGCTATCAGCCACGCGCCGCCCACTGCGCGGTCGAGGCGCGGCCCCCGATCGGCTGGGACAAGGGGCGCGCGGTGCTGCACATCCTGCGCGCGCGCTACGGGCCCGCGTGGTCCGAATCGGTGCGGGTGATCTACGCGGGAGACGATGAGACCGACGAAGACGCCTTCCGCTTCCTCTCCGGGCTGGCGATGACCTTCCGCATCGGCAGCCCGGATTCGCCCACGGCCGCCGCGCGCCGCCTGCCGGGCGTGGATGCGGTGCGCGCGCTGCTCGGATGGCTCGCCCGCCGTCCTCCGGGGAAGACCTGATCCACGGCATGGAGCCGGCGACGCTCGGCGTCCTGGTGCTGGCGTCGCTGGCGACGTCGGTGCTTTCCGCGATCGTCGGGATGGCGGGTGGCGTCGTGCTGCTGTCGGTGATGCTGCTCTTCTACGAGCCGCTCCTCGCCATCCCCCTCCACGGCGTGATCCAGCTCGTCTCGAACGGATCGCGCACCTGGATCCAGCGCGGTCACGTCGAGTGGTGGATCGTACTGCGCTATGCGCTGCTCCTGCTGCCCACCGGGTTCGTCGGGATCGCGGTGCTCCGCTCACTGCCGCCGGACGTGGCGCGCGCGGGAATCGGGATCTTCGTTCTGCTGGCCACCTGGACGCCCCAGTCGCTCCTGATCGGAACGCACCCGGAGCGCCTCGCGGCCGGGCGCCGCTTCCTGCTGCTCGGGGGCGTGGTGGGCCTGCTGAACACGACGATCGGTGCCACGGGACCGCTGATCGCTCCCTTCTTCCTGAACCTCGGCCTCGATCGGAGGGAGCTGGTGGGCACCAAGGCCGCGTGTCAGGCGCTGGGTCACCTCGCGAAGCTCGCGATCTTCGGCACCAGCGGTTTCGCGTTCGGACTCTGGCTCGGACCGCTGGCGATCCTTTGCGCCGCGACCGTTGCGGGCACGTGGCTCGGCAGCCGGATCCTGGGGCGCGTGAGCGAGACCCTGTTCACGGGTCTCTACAAGGTGGTGCTCACGGTGGTCGCGCTGCGCCTGGTGATCTGGGACGGTTCCGCCGCGCTGGGATGGCGCTGACAGAGGGGAGGAGGGGCGCAGACCGAGTGCCTCCATCCGTCGCCGCAGCGTGGTACGGGCCAACCCAAGGCGGCGCGCCGCGGCCGCCACGTTGCCTCGCGCCTCGCGCAGGGCGCGCCGGACCTCGGCGATCTCCAGGGTCCCGCCGTCGCACCCGTCGCGAACCCGGTCGCCGTACTCCGGCGGCTCCGCCCGGTCGAGGCAGCCGTGCACCTGCTTCGCTCCGATCGCCTCGCCCGCATAGCGCGCGGTCAGACGCTCGAGGGCGTTCTCCAGCTCGCGGACGTTGCCGGGCCAGGTGTGGCCGACCAGCGCAGCGAGCGCCGAGGGCGAGAGCCGCGGGGGCGCGCAGCCCTGGCGCGCCGCGCGGCGGACGAGCTTCACGGCGACCAGCTCCGGCACGTCCTCGGGTCGCTCGCGCAGCGGCGGGACGGAGATCCGGATCACGTCGAGTCGGTAGAGCAGGTCGGCGCGGAAGCGCCCGGTGCGGACGTCGGCGTGGAGGTCGCGCTGGGTGGCCGCGACGACGCGCGCGCGCAGGCGCAGCGGATCGCTGCTCCCGACGCGCTCGAACTCTCGCTCCTGGAGCACGCGCAAGAGCCGCCCCTGCAGACTGGCGTCGAGCTCGCCGACCTCGTCCAGGAAGAGGGTTCCGTCGGCGGCGCGCTCGCAGCGACCGGTGCGCCGCGCGATGGCGCCGGTGAAGGCGCCGCGCTCGTGCCCGAACAGCTCGCTCTCCAGCACCGAGGGTGCGAGAGAGGCGCAGTCGGCGTGCACGAAGGGTCGGTGGCGACGCGGTGAACACTCGTGCAGGACCCGCGCGAGAAGACCCTTGCCCACTCCCGTCTCTCCCACCAGCAGCACGGTGGAGCCGAGGCTCGCGACCCGAAGCACTTCCTGCACCACGCTCCGCATCGCCGCGCTCTTCGCCACGACCTGTCGCTCGAGACGAGCCTGGGCTCTGCGGTCTGCACCTGCCATCCTGCCGACAGGGAAACACGCTCGAGCGTCACCCTCAAGAACCGAGGTGACGCCGATCGCGGCGAAGCGGTCGGGGCGCCGGCTGTACCGCGTTCGAGGGCGTCGGAGATCGATGGATCCCCGCCCGGGGGATCCGGGAGCGCGAGCGAGGCGGCGGCGGTGATCCGTTGGCCACGCGTTAGCGCGATGTTGTGCTTCGAAAGGAGCGTCTTCTACAAACTGCGCTGGCCGCGAAGGAGCGCGGCCGGGGCGAGGGCGTTAGCCGGCCGGGAGTCCGTGGCATGGCGGTTGCAGACGGGAAGGCTCGAAGCCACCAAGGAGGCCGCCATGACCCAGTCCAGCGAATGGTCTTCGTCTCGCGCGCGAGCGCCGGAGCGATCGCGGGCGTCGCTCGCCGCGCGCCTGGGCGGACTCGCCGCCTTGGCCGTCGTTGCCTCGATCGGATGCGACTCCCGCGAAACGCCCCGCGCGGACGCGACGCGCGAAACCGACGCCGCCGTCGCCCGGATCGAGCCGACCCAGGGCTCCCAGGCGCACGGCACGGTCGAGTTCCGCCCCAGCGGAGACGGCGTCGAGATCCACGCCGACCTGAGCGGGCTGCCCGAGGGTCGCCATGGCTTCCACGTGCATCAGAACGGGGATTGCAGTGCGCCCGACGCCTCCTCCGCCGGTCCGCACTTCGCCTTCGAGGTCGAGCCCGGGGCGCCGGATCGGATCACGGGCAATCTGGGCGAGCTGGTGGCGGACTCCTCCGGCCACGCGGTGCTGGATGCCGACGTCCCGCGCGCCGAACTGGAGGGCGATCGCAGCATCGTCGGCCGCGCGGTGGTCGTGCACGCGCGCGGCAACGATCCGACCGTCACTCCGAGCGGCGACGCCGGGGCGCGGATCGCCTGCGGCGTGATCGTCGCCTCGCGCGACAGGTCCTCGCCGCAGTCCTGACCGCTCGAATTCGCGCGGGTCGTCACTCCGAGAGTCGACCGGCGAAGCGCCCGGCGTCTCACTCGGGCTTGCGAAACAGCAGCGTGAAGCGGTCCGAGTTGCCCGCGACCGTCTTGCGCTGCACCTCGTAGCGCAGCTCGTCGTCGGGTCGATAGTGGAGGTCGGAGAAAGCCACGAACTCGAAGCCGGAGCGCTCGACCTCCCAGATCACCTTCACCGGGTCGATGCGCCGCCACACCTCGGCAGTGTCGGGCGCCATGTGGCGGCGCGTGTGGTCGACGACGCCGAACAGCCCGCCCGGCGCCAGCGAGGCATAGACGGCCCGGAACAGATTCGCGCGCGCGCGCGCTGTGAAGTTGTGCACGTTGCGGAAGGTGACCACCAGATCGAGGTCGTGCACCGGAAACGTGAAGGACTCCGCCTCGAAGACGCCGGGCTGGTCGGTGGGCGTCATCGCGACGGCGACGTCGAGCACCTCGACCCGGTCGAGGGTGGGATGCTGGGCGATCAGGGCCGTCACGCCGTCGCGCGGCCCGGTGAACACGTAGAGCTTTCCCTGCTCGCGCAGCACCGGCGCCAGGATCTTCGTGTACCAGCCGCCGCCCGGGAGCAGCTCGAGCACGCGCATGTCCGGTCGCAGCCCGAAGAAGCGCAGGGTCTCGATCGGCTTGCGATTCGCGTCGCGATCCCGTTCCTCGGCCGTGCGGATCTCCGAGTCGACGGCGGCCTGGAGCGCCTGCTCGACCGGGTCCGCATCCGCTGCGTCCGCGGCCGGCGCGAGCCCGGCCAGTAGCGCCGCCGTGGCCGTGACCGCCACTGCGTTCGCGAAGCGGCCCGCGCTCAACGCGCCCCTCCCTCGTACACGATCACGCTCCGGATCACCTCTCCCGCGTGCATCTTCTCGAAGGCGGTGTTGATCTCCTCGAGGGGCCGCGTCTCCGTGACGTACTCGTCGAGCCGGATCCGACCCTTCATGTACTGGTCGACGAAGGTGGGCACCTGGGTGCGCCCCTTGACGCCGCCGAAGGCGGAGCCGCGCCAGGAGCGCCCCGTCACCAGCAGGAAGGGCCGGGCGTGGATCTCCTCGCCCGCTCCGGCGACGCCGATGATGATCGACTGCCCCCAGCCGCGGTGCGCCACCTGGAGCGCCTGGCCCATCACCTCCACGTTGCCGATGCACTCGAAGGAGTAGTCGACGCCACCGCCCGAGACCTCGAGCACCGCCTCCACCAGGTTGACGGTGTCGGCCGGATTCAGGGTCTCGGTCGCGCCGAACTGCGCGGCCAGAGCGAACTTCGCGGGGTTCGTGTCGATGGCGATGATCTGCTCGGCGCCGGCCATCCGGGCTCCCTGGATCACCGACAGGCCGACGCCGCCGAGCCCGAAGACGGCCACTCTCGAGCCGGGCTCGACCTTCGCCGTGTAGAGCACGGCGCCGATGCCGGTGCTCACCGCGCAGCCGAACAGGCACACCTTGTCCAGGGGCGCGTCGGGGCGGATCTTCGCCACCGCGATCTCGGGCAGCACCGTGCGCTCGGCGAACGTCGACGTGCCCATGTAGTGGAGGATCCGCTGCCCCTTGTAGGAGAGCCGGCTGGTCCCGTCGGGCATCAGCCCCTTGCCCTGCTTGTCGCGCAGAGTGATGCAGAGGTTGGTCTTCCCCGACAGACAGAACTTGCACTGGCGGCATTCGGGCATGTAGAGCGGAACGACATGATCCCCGGGCGCCACCGAGGTGACCCCGGCACCGACCTCCTCGACCACGCCCGCTCCCTCGTGCCCGAGCACGGCCGGAAAGAGCCCCTCCGGATCGCGCCCCGAGAGCGTATAGGCGTCGGTGTGGCAGACGCCCGTGGCCGCGAGTCGCACCAAGACCTCGCCGGCCTTCGGGCCCTCGAGATCGAGCTCCTCGATCACCAGCGGCTTCGCCGCTTCGAAAGCGACGGCGGCCTTCACCTTCATCGTTCACCTCCAGGCATCGATCGCAAGGGGAGGCAGTATAGCCGCGCGTGTGTCGCCGATGCGGAGGCTGCGACCCGCGAGAGCGAGCCGAGCTCCGCTCGGGGGCGCGATCCGAGGCCCGGTGTCGCTCCCTCAGCGCCTGCGAGCGGCGAGAGCCAACAGGCCCAGCCCGAGCAGCAATGCCACCGAGGGCTCGGGGACGGGAACCATCGTCTCGGGCGGGGGGATGGTTCCCGTGAAGAGCCGGGTCGTCCCGCGCGTGTCGATCCAGCTCTGCGATCCGGAGTTCGGTGTTCTCGGGATCACGCGCGGCGTCGAGGAGACGGACACCACGAACGGAAAGGTCAGCGCCGCCGGCGCCGGGGGTGAGAGCGTCAGCTGTACCGGAAGCGGCAGGCCGGACCGAGCGGAGCTCGCTCCGGTGAAGCTAGGCCCCTGGAACGCGCGCTGGAATGGTGTGGCCGACCCCGCCGAGGGCATCAGCAAGAGCATCAGGAGCAGCACACCTCGGGCCAACATTCGGCAGACCTCGGATTCGGAGTCGGGTTCCGAGAACCAGTGGTCTGCTGGGGTCGAATGTGGCACGGGCACCGAGGTCGCTTCCGGGGCCGGGCCCGGGGCGCGGCGAGCCGCTCGCCGAAAGAGCGCGAAACTCCCTTCCGGCCCTGCGCTTCCCCGGACCCCATCGCGGCGGCACCCCGCCCGACCGGACCGAGTTGCCGGCTCCCTGCGCGCGGTGGCGACGCCGCGGTCGGAGCTACTTCGTGGTGGAGATGCCGCCGTCCACGGGGATCACCGCGCCGGTCACGTAGGCCCCCGCGCGCGACGCCAGGTAGATCGCGGTTCCCGCCATGTCCTCGGGTGTTCCGATCCGCTTGCGCGGACAGCCCGCGGCGATCGCGTCGCCGAAGGCCTCCAGGGTGGCTGCCATCATCTTGCTCTCGAAGGGGCCCGGCGCGATCGCGTTCACGGTGATGTCGCGCGGGGCCAGCTTCCGGGCGAGCACGCGCGTCAGCTGGTGGACCGCTGCCTTGCTCGCCGAGTAGGCGTAGGTCTCGAGGGTCGGCACCTGGATGCCGTCGATCGATCCGATGTTGATCACACGCGCCGGATCCTCGGCGCTCGCCGCCGCCTCGAGCTGGGCAAGCACCGCCACGGTGAGGTGGAACACGCCCTTCACGTTGAGCGCGAGCACCTTTTCCCAGGCCTCGTCGGGATACTCCTCGAGCGGCGCTCCCCAGTTCGCCCCGGCGTTGTTCACCAGGATGTGGAGAGCGGGCTCGCGCGCCGCCAGCTCTGCGGCCAGTCGCTGCGCCTCGTCTCGCGAGGAGAGGTCGGCGGGAAGTGCCACGCAGGTCCCCACCTTCGACAGCTCTGCCGCCACCTCCTCGCACACGCGCGCCTTGCGCGAGGAGATGTAGACGCGGGCGCCGTTCAGGACGAAGCCCCGGGCGATCATCTCGCCGATCCCGCGGCTTCCGCCGGTGACGAGCGCCACCTTGCCCTCGATCGAGAACAGGTCCTTCACTCCGCATCCTCCGGAAGCTCGACGCGGTTCACGTGCCCCGTCGCCTCCTCCCAGGTCCGGCGCAGGACGAACTGCCGGTCGAGACGCATCACCAGCGGAATCGAGACCACCTCGTAGCCCGCGTCCGCGTCCACGTCGGCGCGCTCCTCCATCTCCTCCAGCGACCACCCCTCGCGCGACGCCTGCTCGCCCGCCTCGGCGAGCTCCCGCATGAAGCTCTGGAAGGCGCGCAGCCCCTCGCGGTCGGTCACCGGGCCATGACCCGGGATCACCTGGTCGAAGTCGAGCTCGAGCAGGCGGTCGATCGTCGCCGCCCACTCGCGCACCGATCCGCCGGCCTCGAGGTCGATGTTGGGATAGCGGCCGTTGAAGAAGAGGTCTCCGGTGTGGAGGACCCGATCCTCGACGAAGAGGACCACCAGATCCCCGTCGGTGTGCCCGCGGCCGGGGTGGATCAGGCGCACCGTCTTGTTCGCGATGTGCAGATCGCGCTCGTTGTGGAAGGTCTCGTTCGGCAGCAGCGCCGCGGCGTCCCCTTGCCAGTAGTCGGCGTCGAGGCGTTTCAGATAGCCGAGCGTGCGATCGGTGGCGATGACCCTCGTGCCGACGGGGAAGGCGGGATTGCCGTGGGTGTGGTCTAAGTGGTAGTGCGTGTTCACGATCGCCTGGATCGGTCCGGCGAGCTCGTCCGACTTCTCGAGGATCCGCGCTCCCTGGGTGCGGAAGGTCATCGTGTCCACCACCACGGCGCCCTGATCGGTGCGCAGCACACCGACGTTGCCGCCGAGCCCGGAGATCGCCCAGACGTCGGGGGTGAGCTGCGTGACGTCGAGCTGCGTGACCCGCTGATGGAGATAGATGGCGCCCAGCGCGAGCAGCAGCAGGATCACCACCGCCGCGCCGCCGAGGAACCGTTTCATGCGGCCTCCGATCGACCGCGCAGTATACGTCGGACGACGCTTCCGTCGCGCGCCGGGCCGGCCTTCCTCCCGGCGCGCGACGGAAGGGGCTAGCGACCGATGGCGGCCTTCTCCTGCTCGATGATCGCCTTGTAGGAGGGGCGACCGTGGATACGCGCGAGATAGTCGGTGAGCCGCGGCCAGCGCGACGCGTCGACCCGGTCACCCGCGTGCTCCATGTTGACGAAGAAGCTCGCGGTGGCGATGTCGGCGACGCTGAACTGGCCGCCGGCGAGGAACTCCCGGTCCGAGAGCTCCTTCTCCAGATAGTCGAAGACGGGCGGCGCGTCCTCGGTCAGCGCCTTGCGGATCGCCTCCTCGTCGACCGGCTTCTTCATCAAGATCGCCTGCACGAAGCGTTGGAAGAACCCCACCGTGCAGACCTGGGCGATCTTCGTGTCGGCGTACTCCTCGTACCACAGGGCGCGCGCGTACTGCTGGGGGTCCGAGGGGTAGAGCGCGGGCTTCGGGTATGCGCGCTCGAGATAGGCCAGGATCGCCGACGAGTCGGGCAACGCGAAGTCGCCCTCCTGATAGCAGGGGATCTTCCCCAGTGGGCTCTTCGCGCGATACTCGGCGCTCTGGCTGCCGGGCATCACCGAGACCCCCTCGTAGTCGATGCCCTTCTCCGAGAGTGCCACGCGCACCTTGCGCACATAGGGCGAGAGGATCGCCCCGTGGAGGATCGGCTTGGACATGATTCGTGTCTCCTTGTTTTTGGCTGGTCGTCAGCCGGGGTTCTTCGCATCCTGCGGATCGTTCGGGCGCGCGAGCAGCGAGGCGAGATCGAAGAGGTCCGGGAAGTCGCGCAGCGCCGCGACGTCGCCCTCCACCTCGACCAGGCCGGAGGCGATGGCGTCAGCCGGATCGAGCCGGCCCGAGGTGAGACCGAGCAGCGGCAGCGGGGCCGTACGCAGCGACGCGTCGGCGGGTCCACAGCCGTCGCGGACCGCCGTGCCGCGGCGTCCCCCGGAGACGTATACGGCGACGTCGCCACCGCGGTCGGCAATCCGCAGAGCGAAGCGGCGCGCCGGGCTCGGCGAGCGCCGTGCGAAGGCGGCCAGCACGAGCCGCAGCCAGTCCGGCTCGAAGTGGTCGCCGGGCCGCGGCGGCTCGCTGAAGCGGACGCCGAAGCGCATCAGCTCGAACAGCACGGGACGCAGCTCCTCGCCGAGGGGGGTGAGCCGGTAGAGCGCGGCGGGCGCCGGCGGCGGGTCGTCGCGGCGCTCCGCGAGACCGCGCTGCTCCAGCCGCGCCAGGCGCTCGGCGAGGACGCTCGAGCTGATTCCCGGCAGGCGCCGCCGCAGGTCCGTGAAGCGCTGGGGCCCGCACAGCAGCTCGCGGACGATCAATACCGTCCAGCGCTCGCCCAAGATCTCGGCGGCCCGGGCGGTCGGGCAGAACTGCGGATAGCGGTAGTCGGGCACCGCGCGGAGGCTAGCCGAGTCGGGCCCATCGAGTTCTAAAAAAGAACAATGGAGTTCGAAAAATTTAACCGCTGGTCGACGGCGCCCTCGTCGACCTGATCCCGGCCCACCTCGCGTGGCGCACCCTCGAGGGCGGCCGCATCGGCACGCGCAATGTCTGGATCGTCGCGATGGACGCGATGGTTGCGGCGGGTGGCCGCAACCGGCTGGTGCTGCCGGTGCAGCGAGTGCTGGCGGCGACCCTCCAGCGCGACCGCGCCTACTGGGACCTGTACGTGCCCTTCCGCGCCACGCCCTTCGTTCTGGACATCGTCCCGCGCCCGGAGCTCCTGCGCCGCGCCGCGGAAGACCGCCAGGCGGAGATGCGCGAGGCGGCGCCGATCCCGCGCACCGCGACCGCGCCTCTCCCGCGTTGGTCGCAGATCCAAGAGCAGGTGCCGCGCTGGAAGAGGCGTTAGGGAGCCCAGGCACTCAATCGCTGCGCAGCGGGTGGGGCTTGCCGAAGAGCCAGCCCTGGCCGAATTCGATCCCGATCCGACCGAGCGTCTCGAGCTCCTCGATCGTGTCGAGCCCCTCGCCGATGATGCGCGCGCCGATCCGCTCGGCCAGGAGCTGCAGCGCGCGCAGGAGCTGCTGGCGCCCCGGGTCCTCGTCGATCTTGGCGCAGAACGAGCGGTCGACCTTGATGAACTCGGGGGCCAGCTCCATCACCGATTCGAGGCTGGCGTAGCCGGCACCCACGTCGTCGAGCGCGATCTGGAAGCCGAGCTTTCCGTAGTAGTCGCGTACTTCGCGGAAGATGTCGAAGTTGGCGATCGACTCCTGCTCGGAGATCTCGAACACCACGTCGCTCGGAGCGAGCTCGCAGCGCTGGAGCGTGCGCTCCAGGGCATCGGCTCGGAAGCTGGGATCGTGGATCGTGGAGGGCCGGACGTTGAGGAACAGCTTGGCGCCGCCGGGCAGGTCGCGCGCGCCGTCGAGACCGCTCTGGCGGCACAGACAATCGAGCTGGAACACCAGATCCTGCTCGGTGGCGACGGCGAACAGAGCAGCCGGCGAGTGCAGGTCGGTTCCGCGCGGACCGCGGGCCAGAGCCTCGTAGCCGAACACGGTGCGCGAGCTGACGTCGACGATCGGCTCGTAGACGGAGTAGATCTGCCGGTCGATCAGGATCTCGAACACCTGCTTGCGCTGCTTTCGCGACTCGAGTCGCGAAACCAGGGAGATGTGCTCGCGCGCTTCCTCGAGAGAGCGACGGATCTGTAGCTCGGGCCGGATCGTCGGATTCCGGAGTGCCGTGCCGGTACCCACGTGGAAGGGGGGGAGGTGGCGCGAATAGGGGTAGCCGGCGCGGTGACCGCGCGCTTCGAGGCCGAGGCTGACTTTGCGGCGGATCCGATCGAGCTCCCGCTTGAAGAAGTCGACCTCGTCCTGACCGCGGAACAGGAAGACGACGATCTCGTCGCGCCCCACCTCCCCCGACACGACCGTGTCGCTCACCGACAGGCGGTCGGCGACCAGCTCCGAGATCAGCTCCCCCAGATTGCTCAGCGCGTGGTGGAGCGCAGCCCCGCCCGAGTGGTGCTCGATCGGTGCCAGCCCCGAGGCGTCCACCAGCACGAGGCCCAGGGCACCGTGCTCCTCGAAGCCCTCGGCGAGGCGCGGCAGATCCTCGCCGAGGCTGCGCAGACGGCGGGCCGATCCCGCTTCGGGCCGGTGCGGCGGGCGCTCGCTCATGACCCCGCATCGGTTCGGCGCGAAGAGGGGTTGAGGCGCAGGCGCCGTGCCCCTCCGGCGGGGACCTCAGTGGACGCCGCGGCTCGCGACGAGGGTGGCGGGCTCGACGCCCAGGCTGCGCACGACGTGGGTCCACATGTCGGCGACGGGAACCTCGAACACGACGTGGCCCACGGCGGGAGCCAGCAGCCAGGCCCCCTCGGCCAGCTCGCTCTCGAGCTGGCCCGGTCCCCAGCCCGCATAGCCGAGCAGCAGGCGGACGTCGCCGGGAGGGTGTTCGGCGACGTATTTCAGCACCTCCAGGGAGCCCGCGAAGTGGAGTCCCGGCGCCAGCTCGCGAACGTCCTCGAGACCAGTGATCCCGGGCGCATCGCCAAACAGGACCCAGCCGGTCTGCGGCTGCACCGGTCCGCCCCAGCGGATCTCTTCCCTGGGATCCCCGTGCCAGGGAATCTCGATGCTCTCGCACAAACGCTCTGCCGTGATCTCGGTCGAGCGGTTCAGCACCACGCCGAAGCTGCCCTCGCCGTCGTGATGGACCAAGAGGACGACACTGCGGTGGAAGTTCGGATCCAGGAGCTGGGGCATGGCTACCAGCAGCGAGGGAGCCATCGACGCGTTATCCACGGAAAACAGCGTAGCAGGTGAGCGCGGCCCTCCTAGGCGTTACCGTCGGTGCGTGTCGCCGCTGGCGCGCTACGCCGCCGCAGTAGTCCTGGTCGCGGGCGGATATCTCCTGTCGGGCCCAGTGCGCCATCTCGCCTTCTACGCGCACACGAGCCGGGGCCGCCTCGGCTTCGAGATGATGGGAATCGAAGTCGGCGTGCTGAGTGTGGCGATCGCCCTGGCATGGGCGCTCCCGGGACGCAGCCGCGATCGCCTCGGCCTGCGTCCGTCGCGGATCCCGATCCACGCCGTCGTCGCGCTCGTGATCGGGACGCTCGGGCTCTCCCATGCCCTCGAGGCCCTGCTCACCCTCTCCCAGCAGGCCGAGCACAGCGTGATGACGGGCATTTCGCGGGCGATGACCGGCAACGGCTCGCCGTACGCCGAGCTCTGGATCGCCCTCCTGGGCTCGGTGATCGCGCCGTCCGTCTGCGAGGAGCTGCTGTGCCGAGGGGTCGTGCAGCGCTCGCTCGCGCGATGGACCGGGCCCGCGGTCGCGATCCTCGCCGGGTCGCTCGTGTTCGGCGCGATCCACGGAGAGCTGATCCACGGCACCTTCGCGTTCCTCATCGGCCTCTATCTCGGCGTGGGCGCCTATTGGGCGGACAGCTCGCGCCCCGCAATCGCCTCCCACGCCGCGAACAACCTGGGGGCCCTGCTGGCGTCCTCGGGCCTGCTGGTGGTGCGCATGTCGCTGCCCGCCGCCCTGTTTGGCGGCGCGGCGGTCGCCGCCCTGGGGCTGGCCTGGGCCTGGCGAGCGCGCCCCCGTGGGACCGCGTCGGAAGACCCGCCCGCCGAACCGGAGGCCCTACAGCCCAGCGCCGAATCGGCCGACGCATAGACGTCCGTTTTGCGCGGAGGCTGCAATGGGTGTTCCTCCGAACGTCTTGCTTCTGGACGACGGCGAGCTCGACGACGTCCAGGAGATGCTCCAGGAAATGGGTGTCGCGTTCGCCCGGGTCCGCGGCGGCGCGATCGTGCCCGGCAGCCCGCCCCCTCGTGACCTGCTGATCTCGACGCCGCGCCGCATCGGCGCGGTCCGCGAATCGATCGCCGACGCGGTCTCGCCGCCGATCCGCGTGATGGTGGTCAACGAGGATTCGAACGCGCTGCGCTCCCAGCTGCGGCGTTCAGGATTCGACTACCTGGTGCGACGTCCGGTGCACACAGAGGCGCTGCGGCTGATGCTGCTGCACTGCATGTACAAGGGGGAGGAACGACGCCAGGAGCCCCGCGTGGCCGTCGGCTTCGAGGTCAGCTTCCGCGCCGGTCTGATGACGCGGCGCGCGACGCTCGCGGACCTGTCGATCCGCGGCTGCCGCCTGCTCTCGCGCTACCGCGTCGACCGGGGCCGGCGGATCCGGGTGCAGATCCCCGAGGCCCTCGAAGCGGGAGAACCGATCCAGGTGCCGGGCCGGGTGATGCGGCTCGAGGGCGAGAAGGGCGACAGCGACGAGTGCTTCGAGCTCGGGATCTCCTTCGAGTCGCTCGACGACGAGACGCGTCAGGCACTCGAGCTGATCATCGAAGACCGGGCTCAGGGTCCGGCCACGCTGCGCTCCGGTGCCGGCGACGTGCCGCGACCCACCCCCGAGAGCGCCCCGCAGCTGGGGCCGTCTCGGCGCGAAGCGCTCCTCCGCGGCCCGACCCGCCGCGCTTCCGCCGACGGGTCGCCGTCCTCGGTCGGGACGGCCGGGAATCCGCAGCCGCCCAAGGCCGGCACCGCGGACCGACCCGTCGAGCGGCGTCGCGGCCGGCGCGCGCCCTACACCCAGACCATCCCCGCCTTCGGCAATCGCGCGCTGCGCGTGCTCGTCGGTCGCGATCTGTCCGTCGGCGGCATGCGCATCCAGCCGCACTCGGAGCTGGCGCTGGGCGACCGCCTCCACCTGGCCATCTACGGAGAGGCGGGCGAGGAGCCGCTGCTGGTGTGGGGAAGGGTCGATCGCAACGACGACGAGGGCGGCTCCGTGATCGTCTTCGATCCGGTGGACGGCGCGATCGCCGCCCGCCTGGAGCGCATCGTCTCGGGCCTGCCGGCGGTCGAATCGCTGCACCACAGCGAGGCGGAGTCGCTCGGCACCGTGGTCAGCGAGATCCTCGAGTAAGCGCCCGCGCCCCGTGGACGACCCCACTCGTCTCTCCTAGCCTTCCGCGCCTTCGCCGACGAGCGAAGAGGAGGCGGGATGGCTCGCAGCAAGAGCAAGCAGAAGATCAAGCGACACCAGCGCAACAAGCGCCACAAGCGGCGCATCAAGCGCCGCAAGTCCGCCGCCCGCCAGTCCTGACCGACGGCACAGCCCCGGAAAAATCGGAAAGGCCCGGAGCCTCTCGGCCCCGGGCCTCCCTGGGAAGGGGATATTTTGCTGTCGTGCAGGGATGTAGACACCGCCCGGGCTCAGGTGTCGCGAAATCTTTCGGTCGCCGGTCGAATCACCGCCTTGCCCCCGTGGGGCAAAGGAGGGCTCGCGCCGGGCCCAGCCGCGCGGCCTCTCAGCGCGCGACGACGGTGAGCGGCTCGGGCTCCAGGAAGCGCCCGGCAAGCGCGCCGTCGCAGTGGCCCTTCTCGCAGAAGATCCGCTGGAAAACCTCGGCGGCCACCTGCGAGGAAGTGCGCCAGTAGAGCGGGCTCTGGACCAGCACGGTCGCGACCGCGATGACCGGATCCTCCGCGGGCGCCACGCCGACGAACCACTCGTAGCGACCGTCGGGATCCTTCCCCGACAGACTCCCTGTCTTGCCCGCGACTTGTACGGAGCCGAGCAGCGGCTGGCCGTTGCGCTTGCGGAAAGCGCGCCGGGCGGTCCCGCTCCGGGTGGTGTCGACCAGCATCGCCCGAAGCTCGGAGGTGAGCGCGGGCGTCAGCACCTCGCGCGGCGGCGCCGGGGGGGGCAGCGCGAGCTCGCGACCATTCGGATCCCAGACGCGCTCGATCCAGCGGGGCGAGACCAGCTCGCCGCGCACCAGCGTCGCCGCCAGCTGGGCTGCGTGCAGCGGCGTGATCCGACATCCCGCCAGGCCACAGCCCAGGCGCCCGACGTCGTAGCGGTCCTCGCCCGGATCGGCCTCGCCTCGGGCGTGGGCAGGCGCGGGGACGCTGAGCCAGCCGAAGCGCTCGATCGCCTCGATCAGGGGGTTCACGCCCACGGCGTGTACGGCCAGCTGGGCGAAGCACTGATTGTTGGAGGTGGCGAGCGCCTTGCGCAGCGTCACCTCACGGCCGTTGCTGGGCGGGTCGAGTCGCGACTCGGTCAGCCGATAGGGACTGCCCTGGAACCGGCACGGCAGGCGCGCGCGCTCCGGCGCGCGATCGAGGGCCGCGGCTGCGGTGATCACCTTCACCAGGGATGCGGCCGGATAGCTGCGCGTCGGCGGGAACCGCTCGGGATCCGTCGAGGCGTAGGCGAGCACGTGGCCCTGCCGGGGATCCATCACGATCACGTTGCCGAGCTGGACGCGCGCGTCCTTGAGCACGCCGAACACCTCCGCGGTCAGGTCGGCGTCCAGGCTGTACTGCACCGTGTAGCGGCCACCGGACTCGCCGGGGGAGGACACGCGCTCGAAGAGCTTTCCCGGCGCGCTGCCCGGAGGCGCGCTCTCGTCGCGCCCGGTGACGGGCAGATCGAGCGCCGCGCGAGAGAGGGGTAGCCGCCTCAGCACGAAGTCGGGTGCGAGCGCCAGGTCCGCGTCGTCACCCCGCTCTTGCGGCTCCGCCATCTCCCCCCCCGCCGACACCGCGTGGGCGGCGCGCACCTCGGTGGAGGAGTTGCCCAGCCAGGTCAGCAGGAACAGCGCGAGCGCCCCCACGCTCGCGAGCGTGACGCGTCCTCGTCGCGTCATACGTCGGCGGCGCGTCCGCTGGTCTCGCCGCCAGCGCGGCTCACCGAAGAGGCGCGACCCGCTCCGAACCGGTTCGCTGCCGCCGTTGCCGACGGTGCTGCGGCCGGAGCCGCTACCTGCGCCGGCGCCGGATCGACGCCGGGACATTCCCCCGATCATCCCGCTCGCTTCCTCTCTGCTGGCTGCTGGCGCCGACCCGGGGGGGTGCCGGCGCCGAAAGCGCTACAACGCCACCACTCCCTGCACCTCCGGGATCTCGTCCCGGAGCCGAGCCTCGATTCCGTGCTTCAGGGTCGCCGTGGAGCTGGGGCAGCCACTGCACGACCCCTGCATGTAGAGCTCCACGATCCCGTCGCGGAAGCCCGCAAACACGATGTCGCCGCCGTCCATCGCCACGGCGGGACGAACCTCGTCCTCCAGGATTCGGAGGATCCGGGCCACGACTTCACTCTCTTCGCCGCGCTCGGGGGGCTCGTAGGCGGGACCGAGAGCCGAGCCGCCCTCGGCGAGGCAGCCCTTGATCGCGTCCACCACACCCTGGGCGATGTCCGTCCACTCGACGTCGGTGCGCTTGGTCACCGTCACGAAGTTGGAGGCGAGGAAAGCGCCCACCACGCCGTCGATCTCGAACAGCCGCGCCGCCAGAGGCGAGACCTCCGCCGTCGGCGCCGTCTCGAAGAAGGCGCTGGCGGGGCTCTCGACCACGGAGCGCCCCAACACCCACTTGATGCTGTTGGGATTCGGAGTGCGCTCGGCGTGCATGCGGAATCCGAGATCCATCGGGCCCCCAGCGAATCGCCCGAGGTTAAGGCGATCTCGCTTCGCCGCCAAGGCCCCGGTGGACCGGGCGTCCATGCGTCGAACGCCGACTGTCGATCGGGAAGGCGGCTCCCGCCCGGCTAGCGGCGGCGAGCCGCGTTGCGGCCGCCGCGGCGCAGCAGCGGCGCAGCGCTGCGCGCAAGTCCCTCGCGCAGGCGCGCGAATACGCTGTGCACGTCGGGGTGCAGCTCCTCCTCGCGCGTCGCACGCGCGATGCGCGCGAGCGGCAGCGGACGTCCCAGGGCGCGGGCCAGGGGACCCTTCTCGCCGAGAAGGCGCTTCGCGTCCAGGACGCGCCAGGCCGCTGCGTCGTCGGCGGCCGGCAGCGCCCCGTCGAGCAGCGCCTCCACGCGGCGGTCGCCCTCGGACAGAGCGAGGGCGCGCCGGATCGCAGCCGGGACGAGCAGGTAGCTCTCGATGTGGCGGCGTCCCCAGACGAAGAACTGGAGCCCACTCTCCGCCTGCGGCGACGGAGGGTCGTCCTCGTCGCGGTCGAGCACGCACAGGGCGTGGGCGCCGGCGTGGCCGCTGCGGAAGTGCTCGATGGCGCGTGCCGGCCGGCGGCCACCGAGGATCACCGCCCCGCGCACCAGCGTCACGGCGTGCTCCGGTATCAGCCGGCTCGCCCAGGCGCGCAGGATGCTGCGGTCGCGCGGCCCCTCGACGTAGAGCACGAAGGGGCCCGGGTCCCCGGACGCGCGGTCCGGCCGGAGGGCGGGATCGGATGTCGGCACGGCGAGCGAGCTCCGGATCCAGGCGACGGCGGGGCGAACGGTCGGGGACACCTCGTCACGGCCGGGGGGGGACACGCGGAGTCTAACCGCTGACGGCCCCGATGCGACCGGGCGGACCGGAGGCGGCTCCTGTGCGGGCTGGCCAGGCAGGCGCTTGCCTTCGCGGCTTCGCGCGCTGCGCGGGCTCCTAGCGGCGCATGCTCGCCAGGACCTCCACGTGAGGCGTCTGGGGGAACAGATCGAAGGCCTGGACCTGCTCGAGCACGTAACCGAGGGTCGCGAGGCCCGCGAGATCGCGCGCGAGCGTGGCCGGGTCGCAGGAGAGATAGACGACGCGGGGGGCCGCGAGCTCCGCGATCCGCGCCACGTCGCCGGGCGCGAGGCCGCTGCGCGGCGGGTCGAGCACCACCACGTCGGGCCGCTCGGACCGGATGGCGGCGGCGGAGAGCGCCTCCTCGACGCGGGCGCAGATCGCCTGGACTCCCAGGAGCCCGGCCCGGTTGACGTTGTGCTGCAGGTCGGCCACGGCCGCCGCGTCCGCCTCCACGGCCACCACCCGCCCAAACGAGCGCGCCAGGGACAAGGTGAAGAAGCCGGCGCCCGCGAACAGCTCGAGGGCGAGCTCGCCCTGGCCGGCCGCTCGCGCGACCGAAGCGACCAGCTCGCCGTGCAGTCCGGCGTGCGCCTGGAAGAACACCCCTGCCGAGATGCGCAGGCGGTCGCCTGCGACCTCGAGCTCGATCGCCGGCCCCCGCGCGCTGGGACCGTGGGCGCCGCCGCCAAAGACGCCGACGGCGATCTCCCACTCGCCGTCGGCCGGCGAGCTGGCGGCGAGAGCGTTCAGCTCCTCCTCGAGCGATCCCGTGAGCACCGGGCAGCGCCGCGCCTCGGCCAGGGTGTGACTGCGGCGGCGGCGGTAGCCGACCAGGCCCCCCTGCACGGCCAGACGCGCGCGCGCCCGGTACCGGTAGGGGCTCGGCGACGGCCGAAGCTCCACCGGCCCCGGGAATCCGAGATGGCCCACCCGCTCCAGCGCGTCCTCCACGATCGCCCGCTTCGCCTCGCACTGGAGCGCGTAGTCGAGGTGCTGCCAGGTGCAGCCCCCGCAGGCGCCGAAGACCTCGCACTCGGGCGTCACCCGCGCGGCGCCGGGCGCGAGGATCTGCTCGATCTCCGCGCGCACATAGCGCGGATGGATCTTCTCGAGACGGACCTCGAGTCGATCGCCCGGCGCGCTGAGCGGCACGAACACGACGCGTCCGTCGGGCGCGCGTCCGACCCCTTCCCCACCGGCTGAGAGTGCGTGGATCGAGCACTCGAAGCGATCGCCCACGCGGGGAGATTCCGACCAGGGGGCGCCCGCGGATCCGCTCATCGTGCCGTCAGAGTATCGGTATCCTGCGTCCGTGCCCGTCCCGATCCCGGTGCTCGCCCTCCCGCGTCGCCTCCAGCGGGGCGCGGCGTACGGCGGCCGCAGCCGGGGGTTCCGGTGAGCGAGGTCGCACACCGCATTGCCGCGCGCGTCGAGCGCGCCGGCTTCACCCTCGACGTGGACTTCGCCTGGAACGAGCGCGTGGCGGTGCTCTTCGGTCCGAGCGGCTCGGGGAAGAGCACGCTCCTCGAGGTGGTGCTCGGCTTCCACCCGCGCGCGACGACACGGGTGCGGATCGGCGGGCGCGAACTCGACGCACCCGGTGCCCACCTCCCGATCGAGCACCGCGGCCTGGGCTGGGTCCCCCAGGAGTCGGCCCTGTTCCCCCACCTCTCGGTCGAGCGCAACGTGCGCTTCGGCGCGGCGCGCGGGGGCGGCGACGCCGCCGATCGCATCGCGCACGCGCTGAGCGTCCTGGAGCTGGAGTCGCTGCGCGCGCGGCGCACGAGCGAGCTCTCGGGGGGCGAGCGCCAGCGGGTCGCGATCGCGCGCGCGCTCGCCTCGGGCCCGCGCGCGCACCGGCGCGACGTGCCGCTGGCCGCCCGCGGTCTCCCGCTGCGCGCGCGCGTGCTGCCCTACCTGCTGCGCGTGCGCGACGAGCTGGCGCTCCCGATCCTGTACATCACGCACGACCCCGACGAGGCGCTCCTCGTCGGCGAGCGGGCGATCGTGCTCGACGGAGGGCGACTGGTCGCGGCCGGCCCACCCCGCGCGGTGTTGTGGAGCCGAGCCGTGCTGCCCCTCTCCGAAGCGCTCGGTCTCGAGAACGTGTTGGAGGCGCGGGTCGAGGACGGGGCCGGCGGAGAGCTCCGCGTGACTACCTCCCGCGGGCTGCGTCTGTCGCTACCGGCGCCGCGCGATCTCGCCCCCGGGACACCGCTGCGTCTGGGACTGCGCGCCCAGGACATCCTGATCGCCGTCGACCCGCCCGGCCGGATCTCGGCGCGCAATGTGATCCCGGCGGTCGTGTCGGCGTGCGAGTCGAGCGGCGACGGCGTGCTCGTCCACACCGACGTCGGCGAGAAGCTGGTGGCGAAGCTCACGGCAGGCGCCGCCCGCGAGCTGGGCCTCAGTCCGGGGGTGAAGGTGCACCTCGTGATCAAGGCCCAGGCCCTGCGGCGGCTGGCGTAGCAAGGAGGCCGGCTCCGGCCGACGCGCAGCGAGGCGAAGCCGAGCGAAGGCGGCCCCCGCTGAGCAAGGAGGCCGGCTCCCGCCGACGCGCAGCGAGGCGAAGCCGAGCGAAGTTCGTCGGACGGGACACCCGGTCGGCTCAGCGCCCGCGAAAGCTCCCGGCGCGCGGCTCCCGGCGTCCACACCAGGGGCAGAAGCGGAAGTAGGCGTGGGAGGTGGGCCAGCGGCAGCGGGGACACCGGTCGGGCAGGTCCGGGTGCGACCAGACACGCTTCGGCTTGCGCTTGCAGAGCGGGCAGTAGCGCATGAACGGACGCAGCTGCCCCTCGCAGCCGCGCGTCGTGCAGGTGCGCACAGCCTTCGGGTCGGGAGGCGGTCGGCGGCCGTTGCCCTCGAAGCGACCCGGATAGCACCAGGGACAGGCCTTCCACTCCGGCCGCACCCCCTTCTCGCACTCGGGACACACGAGTGCGTGGCGACTGAGGTGGGCGAAGGAGTTGTCCGCCGTGCCGCACCAGGGGCAGTGGGTCATCGCCTCGGCGATCGGACCGTCGCAGCGGTGGCAGCGGAAGGCCAGCTCGAGGCCGCGGCCATGGGCTCGGCGGAAGGCCTCGGCCTGCACCGCCAGGGGCGACAGCTCGGGCTCGCGACGGCGCGGGCGCTTCCGCGGTCGCTGCTTGCCCGCCTCCACCTGCGCGAGGGCCCGCTCCAGCGCCTCGGCGAACTGCTGGGCGTCGGCGTAGCGCCGCCGCGGGTCGAACTCGGCCGCCTTGCGCAGCACCTTGCGGACCGGCTCGGGGACCTTCCGGGCGAAGCGCGGATAGCGGTCGGGCGGCCATTCGAAAGGCCAGGTGGGCAGGACACCGGTGAGGATCTCGTAGGCGATCAGCCCGAGCGAGAAGACGTCGGAGGCGAAACGCACCCGGCCGTAGGCCTGCTCGGGCGCCATGTAGCCCAGCGTTCCCGCCTCGGTGTAGGCGCGGGTGGCCGGGGCCGCGAAACGCGAAGCGCCGAAGTCGCCCAGGGCGGCGCGCCCGTCGGCGAAGATCATGATGTTCTCGGGCTTCACGTCCCGGTGCAGCACGCGCTGGCTGTGGGCGTAGGCGAGGCCCTCCGCCACCTCGCGGATCACGCGCAGGGCCACCTTCCCAGACCGGCGCGCCAGCTTGTACTCGGCCAGGTTCACCTTCGCCAGATCGGTCGCGATCGTGAAGCGGCCGTCGACCCAGTCGGCGTTGCGCACCGCGACGATGTGCGGGTGGCGCAGACGGGTGGCGATGCGCGCCTCCTGCTCGATCGCCGCGCGACCCCACTCCGCGACGGCGGCGGGCAGCGCCACCTTGAGCGCGACGTCCACGCCCTCGACGAGGTCGCGCGCCTGCCACACGTCGGCGAACGAGCCGTGGCCGAGACGGCGGTCGAGTCGATATTTGCCGAGCTTGCTGCCCCTGCGGAGGACGGTCGCCAATGAGGTCTCGCGGTCGCGGTTCTGGCGGGTCTCAGGTCTCGTGTGGGTCGGAGATCGTGAAGGAGAGCGCGCGCAGCGCCTCGCGCACCGTACCGTCCTCGCGCAGCAAGCGCACCATCGCCTGCACGGCCGGGCGCGCCAGGCGCGGGGCCGGAACCGCGAAATCGTAGTGCTCGTCGCGCAGCGGGCGGAAGCGCAGGCCCGCCTGCCGGGCGACCGATTCGATCGTGACGCCCCAGTCGGCCCGCTTCTGGGCGACCGCGGTCGCGACGGCGAAATGGGAGCGCGGCTCGTACGCATAGCCCGCCGGCCGGCGACCCCCGAGCAGCTCGTCGATCAGCACGCGCGTCCCGCTGCCGCGGTTGCGGTTCACCATCCGCAGTGCCGGGTCGGCCAGGAGCTCGGCCGTCTCGCGGGTCTCCTCGGCGCGCGTCACGACCCCCTGCACCCGCGAATAGCCCCTCACCAGGCACAGGTCGCCGCTCAGGAAGGGCTCGTTGTAGACGCCGGTCCGGGGGTCGAGCAGGTGGATCGGGGCGACGTCGCACTCGCCGCGGAGCGCCGCCGCCAGGCCGCCCTGGCTGCCGACGGCCAGCACCTTCACGCGGAAGCCGTCGCGCGCGAGCGCCCCGGCGATCGCGTCGAGGCCCACGCAGTGGCTCCCGATCACCACCAGGTCGGCCACCTCGAGCGCGCGCCCGATCAGGGTCACCTCGACCTCGCTCTCTGCCTCGACGATCTCCGTGTTGCGCCCGATCCGGATGAAGCCGTCGGCACGGCTGAAGGCGGTGACGCTGCCGCTGCCCTTCCCCATCGGATAGGCGGCCAGAGCCCCGCTCGCGTCGGTGGTGAGCCCGACCAGCAGGTACTCCAGGCGACCGCGCTCGGAGACGACCTTCTGGGCCAGGCGGGCGCGCCGCGTCTCGCGCGCCGCGGCGGGAAGCCCCGCCAGCCGCCGGATCACCGGCGCAACGAACTCGTGGAAGGTGAAGACGGCGGAGGTCGGGAACCCCGGCAGGATCACCACCGGCCGTCGACCCGCCGCCGCCAGGCAGATCGGCTTCCCCGGCTTCAGCGCCACCCCGTGCACCACCACGCCGGGGTCCAGCTCCGAGACGACGCGGTAGTTGAGGTCGCCCTCGCCCTTCGAGGTGCCGCCCGAGAGCAGCACCAGGTCGGCGCGGCCCAGCGCGTCGGTGAGGGCGCGGCGCACCGCCGCCGCGTCGTCGCGGAAGGCGCCGAGGAACTCGGCCTCGGCGCCGAGCTCGCGCACGGCGTCGGCGAGGATGCGACCGTTGCTGTCGTAGACGAGGCCCGGGCGCATCGCCTCGCCCGGCTGAACGATCTCGTCGCCCGTGGAGAGGACGGCGACGCGCGGGCGACGCACGACGGTCACCTCGCGACGGCCGATCGCGGCGAGCACGCCGGTGTCCCGAGAGGTGAGACACGCTCCGGCGAACGCCACCGTCTCCCCGCTGCCGACGTCGGTGCCGGCGAAGGAGACCGCCGCACCGGGGGTACGCGCCCGCCGCACCACCAGGGTCGCGCCTCCGTGCTCGAGGTCCGTGTCCTCCACCGGGACCACCGCGTCCGCTCCGCGCGGCAGCATCCCGCCGGTGGCGATCGGGGTGGCGGTGCCGCCGGTCACCTCGACCCTCGGGACGACGCCGGTGGGGATCGTCTCGGCGTTCACGCGCAGGCGCAGCGTCGCCTCCTCGCTCGCGCCGTAGGTATCCTCGGCGCGCACCGCGAAGCCGTCCATGTTGGAGCGGTCGAAGCCGGGGACGTCCACCGCGGCACGCACGTCCTCGGCGAGCACGCGGCCCAGGGCGCACTCGAGAGGGACCGTCTCGGAGGGCAGCGGATCGTCGTCGATCACGGCGTGCCAGCGGCGCTCCGCCTCGTCGCGGTCGAGCACTTCGAGGAACTGCTCCTGCTTCACCGTTCGTCCCCGAGCGGCGCCTCGTCGTAGAGGAGCACCTCGACCAGCGCGCCCTCGGGCATGCCCTCGAGCGCGCGCGGCACGATCACGAAGCCGTCGGCGCGCACCGTCGAGGAGAGGATCGAGGCGCCCGAAGTCGCGATCGGCACGACGCGACCGTCCTCGATCGCGACGCGCACGTAGTCGGTGCGGCCCACCGCCGACGCGATCTTGCGCGCCAGCGGCCGCTGCACGCGCCGGTGGGGCCAGGCGCGCGGACGCCCGCCGAGCGCGCGCAGGGTCGGGCCGGCGAAGAACTCGTAGGCGCACAGACAGCTGACCGGGTTGCCGGGCAGGAGGAACACCAGACGACCCTCGATGCGTCCGACTCCCGCCGGACTCGACGGCCGCATCGAGACCCCGTGGTAGTCGAGCGTGCCGAGCTCTGCCACCAGGCGCGGCGCGTGATCCTCCTGGCCGACCGAGCTGCCGCCCGACACCAGCATGACGTCGGCTCCGCCCTCGGCGAGCGCGGCGCGGACCAGGTCGACGCGGTCGGGCAGGATCCGGTGGGGCAGCACCGCACCCCCGTCGCGAACCACCAGCGCGGACAGGACGAGCGAGTTGCTGTCGACGATGCGGGGGCCCTCGGGTCGGCTTCCCGGCGCCAGCAGCTCGTCGCCGGTGACGATCAGGCGCACGCGCGGCCGCCGCACGCAGCGCGGGTGGGCGACCCCGATCGACGCGAGCAGTCCCGCGTCCTGGGGCCGCAGCCGGCGGCCGGCGCCGAGCACCCGCTCACCGGCGCGGATGTCCTCCCCGACCGCCCCGACGTGCTTGCGGGGCGCCACGGACTCGCCGATCGACACGATCCCGTCCCGCTCCTCGCACACCTCGGCCATCGCGACGGCGTCGGCGCCCTCGGGAATCGGCGCGCCGGTCATCACGCGCACCGCGCTGCCGGGCCCGACGAACCCGGTGAAGGGCGCGCCGGGGAGGGCCTGTCCGAGCACGCGGAGGGGGATCGGGTCGTAGGCGGAGGCGCCGAAGGTCTCCTCGCCGCGCACCGCGTAGCCGTCCATTGCCGCGCGCCGGAAGCCCGGGACGTCCACGTCGGCGATCACGTCGACCGCCAGCACGCGGCCCACGCACTCGGTCACCACGACGGCCTCGCCCTCGAGGGGACGCGAGCGCTCTGCCAGGAACCGCTCGACCTCCTCGACGTCGGCGCGCTCGGCGAAGCCTCTCATGCGTACGTCGCGCACGCGCTCGCCTCCGGCGTGGGAGGGGGAGGCCACCTTTTCGACTTCGCTCGGCTGCGCCTCGCTGCGCGCGTCCTTCGACCGCTTGCTCAGCCGCTCGCCTTCGTCGTGAACAGCTTCTCGCGGTCGCCCTGGCGCTGGTAGGCCTGCACCACCAGATCGGCGGGCACGTCCCAGACCATCTTCGCCGGCCCGATCGGATCTTCTTTGATGCAGTCGGGCATCTGGTCGCCGTCGTCGGAGAGGCCAGCGCGGCGGTTGAACTCCCACTCGTCCTGGAGCACCTGCCAGGCCAGGTCGCTGATCGCCTCGCGCGACACCTCCTCGCCGTAGAGGTGTCCGTAGAACTTGCGGATGTCGTCGAGGGTCGGCTGGAGGAACTGGCAGAAGCCCGAGGAGTCGCACACGGCATTCACCATCTGCGCCTCCTGGGAGGCGCGCACCCACTCCTCCTGCGGCAGGCCCGGGTTCACGATCAGGCCCGCCGTGTGGTCGGCGCCCATGGGACTGGTGCAGTAGGTGACGCCGGTGGCCTTGAGCGGGCGCGGATCCCACGCGGGCAGCGCCTGCCCGCGCACCACCGGCACCCGGTGGTGCTTCCTCTTCTTGCCGATCGCGAGGGCGCCGTTGCCGATCGCCCTGCCGAGCTCGGTGCCCTCGGCGATCTGCTTGAGCAGTCCCTTCGCCCCCTCCGCGTCGCCCCACTCCATGCCGCCCGAATCCATGTAGACGGCGATCGCGGCGCCCGTCTCGATCGTGTCGAGGCCCACCTCGTCGCACAGACGGTCGAGATCGGCCACGTCCTCCCAGCTCTGGATGGCGCAGTTGGCGCCGAGCAACGTGATCGTCTCGAACTCGAGGGCAGAGGTCTTGTAGTTGCCCTCGGCGTCGTTCACGACGTTGCTGCACTGGACGATGCAGCCCGTCATGCAGTTGTGCATGCGGCCGCCGCGCGTCTCGAAGCTCTCGATGATGCGCTGTCCGGCCAGCGTCTCCACGTCCGGAGACTGGCCCTCGGTGCGGTTCTTGTAGGGGAAGGTGTTGAGCATGTTCGCGACGGGCACGACGGTGCTGGTGCCGGTCTTGAACATCTGCGGTCCCGCCAGATAGTCCTTCGTGTACTGCTTGCAGAGCGCCATGAACTCCTTGCGCTCCGCGGGCTGGCGCACCCCCGACCGGGCCGGATCGATCGAGACGTACTTGAGTCCCTTCGAGCCCATCACGGCGCCCAGGCCGCCCCGCGCGGCGTGGCGCGCCGGGTGGCGGTCCTGCTCCTGGTCGGTGCAGGCGACGGAGGCGCCCGAGAGCCGCAGCTCGCCGGCGGGACCGATGCTGATGAACGACGCGGTCTGCGGGTAGCTCTTCGCCAGGTGCGCGATCAGGGCGTAGTTCCACATGCCCTTGCAGTCGGGCACCTCCTCAACGCTCGCTCCCTCGGCGGTGACGTCGAGCGCGTAGCGCTTCTCCGGGTCGGCCGGCTGGCCCGTGACGACGATCGCTCGGTAGCCGAGCTTCATCAGGTCCTGACCCGGGTTCCCGCCGGCGTTCGCCTCCTTGATCCCGCCGGTGAGCGGGCTCTTGCCGCCGATCGAGATGCGGCCCGAGGTGGGCGCCGCCGTCCCCGAGATCACGCCCGGCGCCATCACGAGCACGTTGTCGGGCCCGAGCGGATCGCAGCCGGCGTCGCACTCCTCGAGCAGGATGCGCGCGGAGAGACCGCGTCCGCCGAGCAGCTTCCATTCTTCCGGAAAGGCGTCGATCGCCACGGTCTGGTTCGTCATGTCGACGCGGATCAAGCGGTCGCCGCTGGGGCCGGCCATGGGAGTCCTCCTGGCGGGTTGGCGCGCGGAACGGACCGCGCATCATATCACGGAGCGCCGCTCCAGCCGGCCGCTCAACCTCCCGCGATCGCGGCGAGGATCTCGACCTCGTCTTCGCCCGTCACGGGCGTATCGAGCGCGGCACGCTCGATCTCGTCGCCGTTCACGAAGAGTGTCACGAACTTGTGGATCGCCCCATCGCTGGTGAAGACGAGCTCGCGCAGCCCGGGAAAGCGTTCGCACACCGCTCCGACGCAGTCGCCCACCGTCGCACCCGCGACCTCGACGCGGTCGCGGCCGCCCGTGGGGCCCTGGTAGGGCGGCGGAATCTTCACCTGGGGCAAGCGGCACCTCCGGCGCCTCGGCACCGAACGATTCTAGCGGTGAACGCTCTTCGCGCCGGTCTGCCGGGCTACGGACCGGCGTCGCGATGGGCGTAGTACGCGCGCCGCGCGGGGATCTGCCAGAAGCGGTCGTCGGGGACGTCGAAGGGCGTCGGCGCGTGCGGGTCGGGCAGCCAGGCGGTGAGCGCGCCGTCGCGACCCCGGCCGTGGTGGACGCAGCCGGTGTCGAGACCGCGCAGTCCCGGCGCCACGTGCAGACCCTGCATCGCCCAGTGGCCGTAGACCACGCCGTATCCGTGGTGCCACTCGGACCACTCGGCGTGCCACGGCCGGGTGTTCCGGCCGGGCTCCTCGGTCGACCAGGCGCCCTCTCCGTCGACGGTGCGACCGCGTGTCAGGCGCCCGAGCAGGTCGTCGCGCGGCGCGAAGGGGCCCCCGAGGAAGGTCCGCAGCTCCTCGAGCGGCGCCCGCAGACGCGCCTCCACCTCGCGCGCGGCCGCCTCGACCTCGGCCAGGGTCCAGCTCGGGTGGAGGCTCGCGTGCACCATCGCGAAGGGCTGCTCGCCGAGGCGGCCGGTCTCGACCAGGGGCCTCCGGCGCAGCCACTCCATCCACTCGTCCACGTCGGGGGCGTCGAGCACGTCCTGAAACGAGTCGTAGGGCGAGGGTGAGCGCAGGCCGAGCCAGCAGCGCAGAAGGGATACCTCGTGGTTCCCGAGCACGTAGCGGGCGCGACCTTCGGCCTCGAGGGCCCGGATCCGCTCGAGGGGACCCCGGTTGTCGGGCCCACGGTTGATCAGGTCGCCGACGCTCCACAGCTCGAAGTCCGCGCCGTAGCGGGAGGCCGCCCGGTCGAGGAGCTCGGCGAACTCCTCGCCGCAGCCCTGCACGTCGCCGACGAAGATGGTCTGCACGCGATGTCGTGTGCCCGAAACCGGGGGCCGCCGCAAGGATGGATAGGCCGGGGTGTCGGTCGTGGGGCTCCACCGCTCTTCCCCGCCGGGGCGGAAGGTTTGACGCCGGAACCATCCCGCTACAATTCGCGGTCGATTCGCGGCTGGGGGGGCCGGATGACGAGCCGGTTCATCGTCTGTGACGGGCTCAGAGCGGCCCGACTCTGGAGCCGAATCGGCGCCGGAGAGGACGAGATCCTCTCCTGGGTCCCGCGTCCCGACGAGTCCGCTCGCTCGCGGCCGACTGGATTCGCTGCGCTTCCCGGGGGGCTGTGCGCCGAGGCGATCGCGAAGCTCGGACCCAAGCAGGACGACGAGTTCGCCTTCGTGACCGAGGACCAGAGCTTCGCCCGCGCCGCGGTGACCGTCGTGGCCGAGGCGGCGCCTCAGTCGCCGGTCCTGGTGCTCTCCGATTCCGTGGACCCGGCGAGCCTCCCCTCCCACCCCTGCCTGCGGGCAGCGGGACTGCGCACCCTGATCCGCGACGACGTCGACGACGAGTTCTCGCTCCTCTCCAACCTGCGGCGGGTGGTCGCGATGCGTTCCCTGCTGGAGCGGCGCGAGCGGGTGGGCATCCTGCTCCAGCCGGATCCCGACCCGGACGGCATCGCCGGCGGCTACGCGCTGCGCGCCCTGCTCGGTCGCCGCGCGCCGACCTCCCCTCTGATCTCGTTCGGCGAGGTGAAGCGCCCCGAAAACCTCGCGATGGTGCGCGCGATCGGCATCGAGATCCGCACCGTGAGCACCGAGCAGCTCGCCGAGTTCGACGCGATCGCGCTGGTCGACGTGCAGCCCACCGTGTTCGGCGAGAGTCCCCCGGCCCGGGTGATGTCGGTCGACATCGTGATCGACCACCACCCCGAGCGCACCGGCTACGACGCGGTGATCCGCGACATCCGGCCGAGCTACGGCGCCACCTCCACGATCCTCACCGAGTACCTGCGCGCCGCCAACGTCGAGCTGCGGCCCCGGCTCGCGACCGCCCTCACCTACGGAATCAAGAGCGACACCCAGCTGCTCGGCCGCGAAACCAGCACCCACGACATGGCCGCGTTCGCGTTCCTGCACGGCCTGCACAGCCCGGCGCTGCTGCGCCGCATCGAGCGCCCGGCGCTGCCGATCGACGCACTGCAGGCTCTGGGCAAGGCCTTGGCGAAGACGGTCGTGAGCGACGGCCTGCACCTGCTGGTGCTGGGCCGCGTGCGCGAGGACGTGATCCCCCAGGTGGCGGACATGGCGCTCCAGGCCGAAGGCGCCGAATGGGCGATCGCCGCCGGGATCGTCGGCGGCGACCTGGTGTTCTCGGTGCGCAACGTCGGCTACGTGCGCGCCGCCGGCGAGGTGGTGCGCGCCG
>CAZZFT010000013.1:0-55410 GCA_964653555.1 uncultured Spirochaetales bacterium
CGAGCCGCTACGTGATCTACGACGCCGGCTCGGTCTGGAGTCCGTGGACCGAGCGGGCCCTGCGCCAGGCCGACCACGTGCTCGTGGTGGCGCGGGCGCAGGATGGCCCGGAGCTCGGTGAAAACGAGGTGCGCCTGACGGACATCTGGCGCAAGTCCCGCCCGCCGCGACGCAGTCTCGTGTTGACCCACCCGGCCGGGTCGGCGCCCCGCGGCACGTCGCAGTGGCTGGCCCGGCGCGAAGTCGGAGGTCACTTCCACGTGCGCGACGGGAGCGCCGAGGACGTCGCCCGGGTGGCGCGCCTGCTCACCGACCACGGCGTCGGGCTGGTGCTGGGCGGGGGCGGCGCCCGAGGCTTCGCCCATCTCGGCGCGCTGCGCGCGCTGGAAGAGGCCGGAGTGCCGATCGACAGCGTCGGCGGCACCAGCATCGGCTCGATCATCGGCGCGCTTCCGGCGCTGGGCTTCGACGCCGAGCAGGCCCGGGAGATGTGCCGCCGTTCCTTCTCCTCGCTCTACGATCCCACCTTCCCGCTCGTCTCCCTCCTGACCGGCCGCCGGATCGGCGCGCGCCTCGAGGCGGCGCTGGGAGACGTGGAGATCGAGGACCTCCGGATCCCGTTCTTCTGCGTCTCCACCAATCTGAGCCGCGCCCAGGCCGTCGTCCACCGCAGTGGGCCGCTGTTCTGGGCCGTGCGCTCGAGCATCTCGCTGCCGGGGATCCTGCCGCCGACCACCTTGAACGGCGACCTCCACGTGGACGGCGGGCTGGTCGACAACCTGCCGATCGAAGCGATGGCCGCGCACTCGGGCGGCCCGGTGATCGCCATCGACGTGAGTCCCGAGGAGGACCTGCGTTCGGACCTCGATCTCGCGCGCGGATTCTCCGGCTGGCGGGTGCTCTGGCACCGGCTCAATCCCTTCCAGGGCGGTCTGGACGTGCCCTATATCTCGAGCGTGCTGATGCGCGCCGCCGTGGTCGCGAGTCTGGCGAAGCAGCGCGAGCGCCAGGCCTCCGAGACCGCGAGCCTCTACCTCAAGATGCCGGTCGGCGACTGGGGCCTGCTCGACTTCAACCAGCTCGGCGCGATCGCGGACCGGGGCTACGAGGCGAGCGCCGAGCCGGTGCGGTTCTGGTGGCGGAGCCGCAGCGGAGCGAGTCCGGCGAGCTCGTGATCCGATTCACGAGTCCCGTCCGACTCCCCTCCCAGAGGGCCGAGGGCCCCGGAAGGGAGCGGACATGACGGACGGCGATCGGTGGTTGGGGTGGATCGCGGCCGGGTACCTGGCGCTGGTGACGGCTCTGAGCCTGTCGCTGTGCCTGGGCGTCTGAGGGGCGCGCGATGACGTATCGGTTCGGCGACTGCGAGCTCGACACCGAGCTGCGTGCGCTGCGCAGGGAGGGCCGGACGGCCCGGCTCCAGCCGAAGGTGTTGGAGCTGCTGCACCTGCTGATCCTCCATCGCGCCCGCGTGGTGCCCAAGGAGGTGCTGCTCCGCGATCTGTGGCCGGACTCCTACGTCACGACGTCCTCGCTGACGCGGCTGGTGAAGGAGGCGCGGCGCGCGTGCGGAGACGACGGCCGCGGCCAGCGCGTGATCCGGACCGTGCACGGCTTCGGGTATCGCTTCGTCGCACCGCTGGAGGTGGAGGCGAACGCCGCGGACGGCGAGGGGGAGCGCGCGATCGACCTGGCGCGGCGGTCGCTGGAGGCGGCGCTCGACCTCGGCGGGCGCGACCTGCGCGCGCGTGTGCGCGACTTCGCCGAGACCTGTCGGATGGTCGTGCAGACGGCGCGGCGCCAGGCCGGGTAGCATGGAGCCGATGGCCCTCACCGGCTGGCCCCGCGATGGCCGCGGCGCGTTGCTCGCGGCGACCCTCGGCATTGGTGTGGGCGTGGCCTCCACGGTGGCCTACACGCGCGGCCTGGGCTGGCTCCAGGGCGGCGAGCTCGCGGCCTACGACCGCCTCGTGCGCTGGCGCGCGGGATCGGCGCCGCCCTCGGAGCGGGTGGCGATCGTCCGTATCCGTGAGGAGGAGATCGCGGAGTACGGCCATCCGCTCCCCGACGCCGTGCTGGCGCGGGCGCTGCGCGCGATCGCTGCCCAGGAGCCGCGCGCGATCGGAGTCGACCTCTACCGCGAGGCGCCGCGCCCGGGCGAGTCGCGGACCGGCTGGGAAGAGCTCAGCGCGCTGTTTCGCAGTGATCCGCGCATCGTCGCGATCGAGAAGCTTCCCGAGCCGGGGGAGCCGGGCGTTCCCCCGCCGCCCTTCGCCGCCGGGACCGACCGGGTCGGGTTCAGCGACGTCGTGATCGACCGCGACGGAGTCGTGCGGCGGGGGCTTCTGTTCCTGTGGGACGAGAACGATCGTCCCGCCCTCTCGCTCCCGCTCCGGGTCGCGCTGCTCGATCTGGGTGCGCAGGGCCGGGCGCTCGCTCCCGATCCGGAGGACCCGGAACAGGTGCGGCTGGGCGACACGACGATCCCGCCCCTGGACGGGACCTTCGGCGCCTACCAGGACGTCGATGCGGGTGGCTACCAGTACCCGCTCGACTTCGCCGCGGCGCCCGAGGGCTTCCCCACCTACGACCTCGACGACGTCCTCGACGGCCACCTGCCCGAGGGTGCCCTGCGCGACCGGGTCGTCCTGCTGGGAACCACCTCGGCCAGCGTGAAGGACGACTTCGTCACCGCCCGCAGCGGCGGGGCGCGCGTGCACGGTGTGGCGCTGCACGCCTACGCCACCGATCAGCTCCTGCGCATGGGCCTCGACGGAGACGCGCCGCTGAGGTCCTGGAGCGACCGGACCGAGCTGCTCTGGATCTTCGCCTGGGGTCTGGTGGGCGCGGGCATCGCCTTCGCGATCCCGAACCCGATCGCCCTGGTCGTCGCGACCCTCGGCTGCCTGGGCGCCCTGCTCGGCATCGCCGGCTGGGCGTTCGCGGCGGGCCTCTGGGTGCCATGGCTCCCGCCCTCGATCGCGGCGCTCGCCTCGAGCGGCGGTGTGCTCGCCGAGCGCACCCGCCGCGAGCGGGCGGAGCGGCGCGTGCTGATGGATCTCTTCGGGCGCTTCAACTCCCGGCGCGTCGCCGACGAGCTGTGGTCGCGCCGCGCCGAGTTCATGCGCGGGGGCCGACCGGCTCCCCGGCGACTGATCATCACGGCGATGCTCACCGACCTGAAGGGCTACACCCAGGCGGCCGAGACGATGGACCCCGCGGCGCTGATGGACTGGGTGAACGAGTACATGAATGCGATGACCCGCCTGATCGAAGAGGGGAACGGCGGGATGGTCGACGACTACACGGGGGACGGGATCAAGGCCAACTTCGGCGTCCCGCTGGCGGGGGCCGATCCGGAGCAGGAGGCGCGCGACGCGCGCGCAGCCGTACGCTGCGCGCTCGCGATGGGACGCGAGCTGGAGCGGCTCGCCGAGGACTGGCGCGCCCGGGGCCTTCCGGTCGCGCTGATGCGCGTGGGTCTGTTCACCGGCGAGGCCATCGTCGGGAGCCTCGGCAGCGCCGAGCGCATGAAGTACACGACCGTGGGAGACACGGTGAACACCGCGGCGCGCCTCGAGAGCTTCCACAAGGAGGACGCCGTGTCGCCCGCGCGAGACGGCCGCGCGCCGCTGTTCCGCATCCTGATCGGCGACACCACGCGGCGCCATCTCGGCGACGAGGAGTTCGAGCTCGAGGACCTGGGCGTCCACACCCTGCGCGGGCGCGCCGAGCCGGTGCGCATCTTCCGTGTCTGGGGATTCGTCGAGGAGAAGGAGGAGGTGTGAGATGAGGCGATGGAGCCGATGGCTGTGCATCGCGACGCTGCTCGGTGTCGCGGCGGGTCCGGTCGCGCGGGCGCAGGACGAGTCCCGCGAGCCGCCGCCGGACGAGCGGGGCGGCGACGCCCGGGAGCAGACGGAGCGCCAAGCCCCGGTCGCTACCGAGACGGTCGTGTACGTCCCGCCGCCCCGGGGTGCGCCCCGCGCGCGGACTGGCGGCGGGACGCGCGCCCCCACGGAGCTACCCCGGCTCGAGGTGCTGGCGCCGGAGCACGTGGGCCGGACCGCGCGCGCGTCGCCGACCCTCTCCTGGTACGTCTCGGAGCCCGCGCCGGTGCCCCTCGAGCTCACGCTCCTGCGCGAAGGTGCCAACGAGCCCGAGCTCGAGGTGACGCTCGCGAGCGAGGCGCAGGCCGGCATCGGCGAGGCGCCGCTGTCGCGCTGGGACGTCGAGCTCGAGCCGGGGGTCGTCTACCAGTGGTCCGTGGCGTTGGTCGCCGACCCGGCGCGGCGCGACCGGGACGTGGTCGCGACCGGCGCGATCGAGCGGGTGGTCGCGTCTCCGGCGGTGGCGGCTGCGCTCGCCTCGGGCGCCGACGGGTACCGTGTGCTCGCCCGCGAGGGGATCTGGTACGACGCCCTCGCCGAGCTCGGCCGTGCGATCGTCGCGGGCGACGCGAGCCTGCACGCCCAGCGCGCCGACCTGCTCGACCAGGTGGGACTGTCCGAGTCCGCGGCCTTCGAGCGCCGAGCGAGCGGGCCGCGCTAGAGCACCCGTCCGCCGTCCAGGATCAGCGTCTGGCCGGTGACGAAGGACGAGGCCGGGCTCGCGAAGTAGACCACCGCCCCGGCCATCTCGTCGGGCAGGCCGATCCGGTGCAGGGCGGCCTCCTTCTCCGAGGCCTTGCGGAACTTCGGATCGTCCCAGAGAGCGCGCGCGAACTCGGTCTGGATCAGGCCGGGTGCGATGCAGTTGACCCGGATGCCGTCGGCGCCCCAGGTCTTCGCCTGCACCTGGGTCAGCATGTTGAGGGCGGCCTTCGACACCGAGTAGCCGCCGATCACGTCGCTGGCCAGGAAGCCCCCCACCGAGCTGACGTTGACGATCGCGCCGCCTTCGCCGTGTCGGAGCATCGCCTCGCGCGCGAAGTTCGACAGGAAGTGCACCGCCTTCAGGTTGGTGTTCATGATGTTGTCCCAGGCGCGCTCGTCGATGTCCTGCACCGGGCCGTAGACCGGATTGGTGCCGGCGTTGTTGACCAGGACATCCACCCGCCCGAGCTTCGCCACGGTCTCGTCGACCAGGTTCCGCAGCTCCTCGACGCGCCGCACGTTGGTGGGCACGCCGATCGCGCGCCGGCCGGTGGCCTCCACCGCCGCGACGGCCTCGGCGATCGCGTCGGGCTTGCGCGCGGCGATTGCGACGTCGGCGCCGTTCTCGGCGAGGGCGATCGCGATCGAACGGCCGATGCCACGGCTGCCGCCGGTGACGATGGCGACCTTGCCGTGCAGGGAGAAATCGGCGACGGGCATGGGGAGGGACCTCCTTCGGAGTTCGGGTTCGGGAGCGGGGGCTGCGCTAGGAGACTTCGCCGAGCTGGACTTGCACCGAGACGCTTCGGCCGCCCCGCACGAACTCTAACTCGACCGTGTCGCCGGGCTCGTAGTCGTCGATCACGTCGATCAGGTCCACCAGGCTCGTCACCGGCTGGCCCTGCACCTTCGTGATGACGTCGAAGGCGCGCGCGTTGCCGAGCCAGTCGACCTGCATCGAGCGCAGGCCGGCGTGGGCCGCCGGCGAGTCGGGCAGCACCTCGCGCACGACCACGCCTTCGATGCCCCACTGCGCGGCGATGTGGTCGGGCATCACCTGGACGCCCAGGCCCGCCCACTTCACGTGGCCGTAGGCGATCAGCTGCGGGACCAGGCGCGCCACCGTCGCGGCCGGCACGGCGAAGCCGATGCCCGCGCTCTTGCCGTCCCCGTAGATCGCCGTCGTCACGCCGATCACCCGTCCGTGGGAATCCAGCAGGGGGCCGCCCGAGTTCCCGGGGTTGATCGAGGCGTCGGTCTGGATCACGTCCTCGATGTGCGTGCCGGCCAGGGACTCGATCTCGCGTCCGAGCGCGCTGATCACGCCGGTGGTGAGGGTCGAGTCGAGTCCGAAGGGATTGCCGATCGCGAGCACCTTCTGGCCGACCAGCAGCCGGTGCGAGTCGCCGAGCTCGACCGGGTGCAGCGGCTGGTCGGCGTCGACGTGGAGAACGGCGAGGTCCTTGCGCGGCGCCACGCCCACCAGCTTCGCCTCGTAGGTGGTTCCGTCGGACAGGGAGACGGTGAAGCGCTCGCCGCCGTGCACCACGTGGTAGTTCGTGACGATGTGCCCGGCCTCGTCCCAGACGAAGCCCGAGCCGACGCCCTGGGGCACCTCGACGGCGTTCATCAGGAAGCCGCCTCGGCTGATCTTCGCGTTGGAGACGAAGACGACCGACTGCGAGACGCGGCGGAACACCTCGATGGTGTTGCGCTCGGACTCGAGCAGGTCGTCGGGGATCGGCGAGTCGCTCGCGGCGCGCCCGCCGGGGCCGCGGTCGCCGCAGGCGGGGAGCGAGCCCGCGAGCGCGAGCAGGGCGAGGGCGGCGAGCAGCGCACCGGCGAGCGGCCGCCGCGGGCGCGGCGTGGGGCTTCCTAGCAAAGACGGTCTCCGGCCGGTGAGCGGGGAGGGTAGCGCCGGTCTCCGGGCTTGTGCGCGCGCGGCGGCGGCGCATCCTCCTCCACATGGAGATGCAGGCGCTCCGGATCGCTCGCGCGGGGGCTGGCCTGGCGTTGGAGCGGATCCCGGTGCCCGATCCCGGTCCCGGAGAGCTGCGCCTGCGCGTCGCCGCGTGCGGCGTGTGCCGCACCGACCTGCACGTGCTCGACGGAGAGCTGCCCGACCCGGCGTACCCCCTGGTGCCCGGCCACCAGATCGTGGGGCGCGTGGAGCGCGTCGGCGCCGGCGTCACGCGCTTCGCCCCGGGCGATCGCGTCGGCGTGTCCTGGCTCGGCGAGGCCTGTGGCCGCTGTCGCTTCTGCGCCAGCGGACGCGAGAACCTGTGCGACGCGTCGGTCTTCACCGGCTATCAGCGGGACGGGGGCTTCGCCGAGTACGCGGTCGCGGACACGCGCTTCTGCCTCGCGATCCCGCCGGAGCTCGACGACGTGTCCGCGGCGCCGCTCCTGTGCGCGGGGGCGATCGGCTACCGCTCACTGCGGATGACGGGCGACGCACCGACGCTCGGACTCTACGGCTTCGGCGCGGCCGCCCACCTGCTGACCCAGGTGGCGCGCCACCAGGGGCGGCGCGTGTTCGCCTTCACGCGCCCCGGCGACGACGAGGCCCAGCGCTTCGCCCTCGAGCTCGGCGCCGAGTGGGCGGGTCCCTCGGACGCGGCGCCCCCGGAGCCGCTGGCGGCGGCGATCCTGTTCGCGCCCGTCGGCGCGCTGGTACCCGCCGCCCTTCGCGCCGTCGACAAGGGCGGCGTGGTGGTGTGCGGCGGCATCCACATGAGCGACGTCCCGTCGTTCCCCTACCGCATCCTCTGGGAGGAGCGCTCGGTCCGCTCGGTCGCCAACCTCACCCGCCGCGATGCCGAGGAGCTGCTCGCCCTCGCCCCCCGCGTTCCGCTGCGCCCGCACACCGAGGTGTTCGCGCTGGAGCGGGGAGTCGAGGCGCTGGAGCGCCTGCGGCACGGCCAGCTGCGCGGGTCCGCGGTGCTCGTGACCGGCCCCGGCTCCTGAGCGGCCGATCCGACCCGAGATCCCCCGCGCCACAGGGGGATGACGGAATCCCGCACCCGGTCGAACGCCGTTTCTATCGCGGCGACCCGGCTCGGGCGATGCTTCCCGTCTCGGGCGAAGGATAGTAAGCTGCCTGCGTTCGTCCCCCCCTCTCCGCCACCGCTACGCCGTCGGAGCGACGATGACCCCCCTCACCCACACGCTGCGTGAGCGTGTCGAGAACACCATCCGCTTCCTGTCCGTGGACGCGGTGCAGCGAGCGAACTCGGGCCACCCCGGCGCGCCGATGGGCCTCGCCCGACCCGTGTTCCAGCTGTGGGACGCCTATCTGCGCTTCGATCCGAGCGATCCCGCCTGGCCCCTGCGCGACCGCTTCATCCTGTCGAACGGTCACGCCTCGATGCTGCTCTACTCGCTGCTGCACCTGTTCGAGTTCGGCCTCACGCTCGACGACCTGGCGAGCTTCCGCCAGCTGCACGCCCGCACCCCCGGCCACCCCGAGTACGGCGAGACGCCGGGCGTCGAGCTCACGACCGGACCGCTGGGGCAGGGCTTCGCCCACGGCGTCGGCATGGCACTGGCCGCCCGCGCCACGCGCGCCCGCTTCGCGGGCGGGGACGAGGGGCCCGGCAATCACTTCGTCTACGGAGTGGTGAGCGACGGCGACCTGATGGAGGGGATCTCCGCGGAGGCGGGCTCGCTCGCCGGTCACTGGCGCCTGGGCAACCTGATCTACCTCTACGACGACAACCACATCACGATCGACGGCCCGACGTCTCTGTGCTTCTCGGAGGACGTCGGCGCGCGCTTCGCGGCGCAGCGCTGGCACGTCCAGGAGGTGGACGGCGAGGACGTGGAGGGGATCGACGCGGCGCTCGCCGCAGCGCGGGCGGAAGCCGACCGGCCGTCGCTGATCATCACCCGCACCGTGATCGGACGCGGCAGCGCCGTGGCGGGCATGTCGAAGGCACACGGGTCGCCGCTCGGCCCCGACAACGTGCGCGAGGCGAAGGAGCGGGTCGGCTGGCCCACCGACGCGGAGTTCTACGTCCCCGACGACGTGCGCGCCTACTTCCGCGAGCGCGTGGCCGCGAAGCGCGCCGCACGGGCCGGACGCGACGAGGCGCTGGAGCGCTGGCGCCGCGCGGAGCCCGCCACGGCGCAGGCGTGGGACGCCGCACGCGCGCGCCGTCTGCCCGAGGACCTGCTGGCGCGCCTCGTGGAGGGGCGCGCGGACGTCGCCGACGCGACCCGCAACCACGGCAAGGTCGCGCTCGAACGCCTCGCCGAGGCGGCGCCGTACCTGATCGGCGGATCGGCGGACCTGGCCGGGTCGAACGCCCCGCCGATCCTCGCCGGTCTCGGCACGATCGGCGACACCTCCGAGGGAGCCGACTTCTACGCCGGCACCAACATCCACTTCGGCGTGCGCGAGCACGCCATGGCGGCGATCACCAACGGCATCGCCCTCGACGGCACGCTGCGGTCCTACTGCGGCACGTTCCTGATCTTCAGCGACTACATGCGCCCGTCCCTGCGGCTCGCCGCCCTGATGGGCGTGCCGTCCCTGTTCGTGTTCACCCACGACAGCATCTACCTCGGCGAGGACGGTCCCACCCATCAGCCGATCGAGCAGCTCGACGCGCTGCGCGCGATCCCCAACCTCGCGGTGTTCCGTCCCGCCGATGGCATCGAGACGGCGGTCGCCTACGCGTGGATCGCCCGCCACACGAGCGGGCCGTCGCTGGTCGCTCTCTCGCGGCAGAAGCTGCCGCCGCTCGCCCGCCCCGCCGGCTTCCGGCCCGAGCAGATCGAGCAGGGGGCGTACGCGGTGCGGGATCCCGCCGACCCCCAGGTGGTGCTGGTCGCGAGCGGCTCGGAGGTCTCGCTCGCCTGCGACGCCGCCGAGAAGCTCCACACCGGCGGGGTGCGGGCGCGCGTGGTGTCGCTGCCCTGCCTGGAGCTCTTCCTCGCGCAGCCCGCGGAGCGGCGCGAGGCGCTGATTCCGCGCGAAGGGCCTCCGGTGGTGGCGATCGAGGCCGCGCGCGGGCAGAGCCTGTACGCGCTGGTCGGATCGCGCGGGCTCGTCTACGGGATCGACCGGTTCGGCGCCTCCGCGCCCTACACGGACCTGGCGGAGTACTTCGGGTTCACGCCCGATCGGGTCTGCGCCCGGGTCCTCGAGCACTTGCAGCGCCTCGGGGCGTAGGGATCGCCCTACTCCGACGGCGGACGGCTTCATCCGATGAGAGAGGACGCGGGGTTGCCCCGCGGGGGGAGGGCAGCGGCATGCCGCAGCATGTGATCGCCTGGCTGGGGTACGGAGGAGTCACCGTTCTGGTCCTCGCCTGGCTCTTCGTTTCGTTCACGGCGCCGAGTCCGCGGCGGGTGATCGCCGAGTGGATCGGCGCTTGCGGCCTGTACACGGCGCTGCTGGCCCTGTTTCTGAGCCTCTCCCACCGCGCCCAGGAGTCGGGCAGCACCCCGGCCCTCATGGGCTTCGGCTTCCTGGTGGCGCTCTTCGGCAGCGGCCTGGTGGTGAGCCTGGTGCAGACCCTGCTGGCGCTGCGCAGTCCCGAGAAGGCGCCCTCGGGCGTCACCCACTGACCGGCGCGCCGCCGCTCCCAGCGCGCAGAACGATCTTCGCCACGCCCTTCACGTTCGCGCAGGACACCGGCTCCGGGGTCGCGTCCGCGGGAATCAGCAGGCGGAACGGGCCGCCCTGAGCCGCCGCCAGGGGCTCTTCGTCGAGGCTGTGCAGCAGCACGCCGCGGCGCAGCACGGAAATCGCGACCGGCTCGCTGGCGAAGCCGTCGCCGGCGACGACCACGGCGGAGCCGTCCTTCGGAAGCGCCCAGGCCTCGAAGAGTGCCTCGATGCGGGCGGCGGCGCCGCTGCGCTTGGGGAACTGGGCGGACACGTCGGGGATGCCTCCGGGCAGGGCGAGCAGCGCCGCGCGATCGGCCGTGAGCACGCGGCCGTCGGGCAGCACCCACTCGATCCGGCTGGGGTCGACCCGCAGCTCATCCTCGCGCACGGCCGCCGCCTCCAGCGCGGCGGCGACGCGGTCGAGCGCGCCGGCGTCGCCCTGTGCCGCAATCGCGTCGGCGCGGCTGTCGCGGCGGTAGGAGGTGAGGCGGTCGTGGAGCACGCCGCCGGCGATCTCCAGACGGCTCGTCCCCTCCTCGGTGCGGAAGATCCCCTTGAACCGGACGACGGAGACGTCGCCCGCCAGCGCCGCCAGGCCGTCGCGCAGACGCCGCCCCGAGAACACCACCTCCGGCGACCAGCGCCAGGAGCGCGCGAGGAACCCGGCGGTGGAGGGCGCGTGCTCGTGTCCCTCGTGCGCCGCGTGGCGCTCGGAGCGGGCGCCCTCGCCCGGCGGCCACTCGAGCGCCTGGGCGGGGAGCGCGCCGTGGCGGGTCCGGTGGATGGCGAGCGGAGCCGGCCACAGCTCGGCCGCCCGGCGATCGAAGGCCGCCAGCGCCTCGGGCTTCGCGAGATCGATCCGGTTGGCGACGAGCACGTCGGCGACCTGGAGCTGCTCGCGCAGCAGCGCCCGGGTCGGCGTGTCGCCACCCTGCTCGTCCTGGAGCAGGACCTGCGGATCGACCAGCACCACGACCGGCGCCAGCTCGAAGGCGTCGCGCTGGGGCCCGCGTCGGATCGTGTCGACCAGGTCCTGGGGGCGCGCCAGGCCGGTGGGCTCGATCAGGAGCCGGTCGGGGCGCTCCTCGAGCACGGCGCCCAGCGCCGCGACGAAGCCCTCGGGCGCGGTGCAGCACACGCAGCCGCCGGGGATGTTGGTGATGCGGTAGGGCTCGCCCTCGGCCAGGGTCGCCTCGTCGAAGGAGGCCTCGCCGAAGTCGTTCACGATCACCGCCACCCGCTCGCCGCGCCTGTGGCAGGCGTCGAGCTGGGCCCGGATCGCCGTCGTCTTCCCGGAGCCGAGGAAGCCGGAGAAGATGTGGACCGGAACCCCACCTGCCGATCCGCGCTCGGCTCCGCCCCGCTGTGCGCGACCTTCGGCCACCTGGCTATCCGCGGCGCTTGCGCACTGCCTCGGCGAGCTCGGTGAAGAGGGGCTCCGTGCGCTCCCAGCTCATGCACTTGTCGGTGATGCTCTGCCCGTAGACCAGCTCGCCCCGCGCGGTCTCGTGGTTCTGATTGCCGTCGACCAGGAAGCTCTCGAGCATCACGCCCACGATCGCGTGGCTGCCGTCGCCGACCTGGCCGGAGATGTCGCTCACGACCATCGGCTGCCGCGTGTGGTCCTTGCCGCTGTTGGCGTGACTGCAGTCGATCATCAGCCGCCCCGGGAGGCCCGCCCGCTCCAGGTCTGCCATGGCGCGCGCCACGTCGTCGGCGCCGTAGTTCGGGCCCGACTCGCCGCCACGCAGGATCACGTGGCACTCGGGGTTGCCCTTCGTGGACACGATCGCCGCGCCGCCCTGCTTGGTGACGGACAGGAAGTGATGCGGATTCTGGGCGGAGCGGATGCCGTCGATCGCGACCTGCACGTCGCCGCTGGTCGCGTTCTTGAATCCCACGGGCATCGACAGACCCGAGGCGAGCTCGCGGTGGACCTGGCTCTCGGAGGTGCGCGCCCCGATCGCTCCCCAGGAGACCAGGTCGGCGATGAACTGGGGCGTGATCGGGTCGAGGAACTCGGTGCCGGCCGGCAGGCCCCGCGCGAGCACGTCGAGCAGGAAGCGGCGGGCGCGTCGGAGGCCCTCGTTGATGTTGAACTTCCCGTCGAGCGTCGGGTCGTTGATCAGCCCCTTCCAGCCGACCGTCGTGCGCGGCTTCTCGAAGTAGACCCGCATCACCAGGAGCAGGTCCCTGCGGAAAGCGTCGGCGACCGCGGCGAGCCGGTCCGCGTACTCCAGGGCGGCCACCGGGTCGTGCACCGAGCACGGCCCCACCACCACGAGCAGCCGGTCGTCCTGGCCCTCGAGGATGTGGCCGATCTGGGCGCGGCTCTTCCAGACCAGCGTCGAGGCCTTCTCGTCGACCGGGAGCTCCTCCATCAGGATCGCGGGAGGGAGGAGCGGACGGAGCTCCTGGATACGGATGTCGTCGGTGCGGTGGAGCATGGGGGCGTCTCTTCCTGGGGAGGGTCTGGATGCCGCAGGCCCGCCCGCGGAGCGGGCGGGCCCGGCGCACCAAATTACCGCAAAACGCCGGTTGCGGGGGCTGGCCTGGATGCGGGCGGAGTCCGGTGGCAAGCTCCGCAGCTTCCCGGTCGATGAGGCGGGGAGCCGCCGAGCGCCGGGAGCGCGCTCGCGGTGCGAAGGGAGGCGGGGAGCGATGACGGATCGAGTGGCGGCTGCCGGCTCCTGTGCTCGCTGCCAGCGGGCGCTGGGCCTGGCGTCGGTGAAGCGCGGCGAGGACTGGTATGGAAGTGTCGCCTGCGCAGAGGGCAGGGACTGCCCGCTGGACGTCCGCGAGCCCGCCGTCGCCGAGCGGGCCCTCTATCCCCGTCCGCACCGCTTCTTCCGCAGGCGGCGCCCCATGGAGCTGAACGCCGCCAGCTAGGCCGCGAGCCGAAAGGGCGCATGGCGGGCAGGCGAGCGGAGATCGGAAGCGAGGCCGGCTCGAGGCCCTAGGGCTCGAGGCGGTAGCGGAACTCGACCCGGTCGGGCGCCGGACGCGTGGCGCGGATCGGCGTCTGCACGCGCCGCAGCCGCTCCACGACCCGCTGCAGGAAGCCGCGCGAGGCGAGCACCGCCACCTCGGGCCAGGCCCGGGCCTCGGTGACCTCGATCAGCGACTCGCGATTCTCGACGCGGTAGGCCCAGCGCGTGAAGTTGAAGATCGCCGCGGAGAGGGTCGTGATCAGCCGCGCGTCGCGCTCGCTGAACACCCCGATGCCCCGGCGCGCGTCCTCCGCGCGCTGCTCGCCGTGCTGGAGCTGCACGTACAGGCCGGCCGCCCACAGCCGGTCGGCGGCGTCGGAGCCGCGCGCGACCAGATACTCCGGGTCGCCCCCGCCCTCGACGTCGAGGAGCAGCTCCGAGAGCCGGCGGTAGGACTCGATCGGGTACCAGAGCGCGGTCTGGATCTTCTCGTCGATCAGCGCCAGGTCGGCGGCTTCGAGGCGCGCCTCGAGCTCGTCGCTGCCGAGGCGACCCTCGTCGCGCAGCCGGCGGACGTCGTCGATGACGGAGCTGAAGGCGGATCCCTTGATCGAGGGTGCGGCGGCCATGGCGGCCGCATCGGTGCGACGTGCGTCCGGCTACAGCGGCTCGTCGCCCTCTCGCGAGGGGCGCGCATCGGCGGCGGGTCCGCCGGGGCCCGCGACCGCGTAGAGCTCGTAGTCGCGCCGCGCCTCGTGCCAGGCGGCCGCGGGCCGAAGGGCCGTGCCGGCCGCGGCGGCCACCCGCGGCTGCTCGTGTGCCGGGACCAGCAGGTAGTCGAAGCCGCGGCCCGCGAGACCGCGAGCGAGCTCGTCCCCGCTCTGCACGGGCACCGGGATCCGCCCGGCGTAGAAGCCGAGCGCGCCGCGCATGCTCTCCTCGAGTCGGAAGCCCGCCAGGGTCGCGTCGCCGACGCGCGCGTCCACTTCGCGCGCCAGCGGGCCCAGGTCGCGGCTGTGGGAGCCGAAGGGATAGATGAGCACGTTCCAGGCCACGGCGATCGCGAAGCCGACGGCGGCGACCCGAAGCGGGGCGACCCCCGGCGTCTGCGCCGCCGCGCCGGGGGCGCCGCCGGCGCGCGCGAGCCAGGCCGCGGGCCGCGAGAGTGCCCGCATGACCCACGCGCACAGCTGCACCGTCGCGGTCTCGATCCCGGAGATCGGCCCCTGCGGCCGACGGATGGCCGACAGCCAGGCGCCCAGCGCCACCGCGAGCGGGGGCTCGAAGGGCAGCAGGTAGAGGCCTCGCTTGGTGCCGGGGAAGCTCAGCAGCCCGACGCCGATCGGGAACACCCAGGCGAGGAAGCGCAGCGCGTCCCGGTTCCAGCCCGCGGGCAGCCGCCCCCGGCGCAGCCCGACCGCCAGCGCCGGAACGAACACCAGGGTCGCGCCCAGCTGCCCCGGCACTTTGGGCAGGTAGTACCAGAAGGGGTTCTCGTGTCCGCCGGTGTAGCTCGCGCCGCCGGCGCCGGGGAGCACCCGATACAGCCCGTTGTTCAGCACGAACGTGCGGTAGGCCTCCTCCCCCTCGCGCAGCTGGAGGACAAGCGGCCACGCCGCGACTGCCGCGCACAAGAGCGGCAGGCCGACGAGGTGGGCCGGGGAGAGCAGCGCGCGCCAGCGGCGCGCCGCCAGCACGTCGATCGCGCATGGCCCGCCGACGGCGATCACGCCCACGAAGCCCTTTACCCAGTAGGCGAGCGCCGCGGCGGCGTACACCGCCACCAGCCACACCCCCGACACGCCTGGCCCCGCGTCGCGTCCGCCGGGGGGCGGGGACGCGTCCCACACCGCTCGCACGTACGCGCCGAAGCCGAGCATCACGAACAGCGCGAGCATCGGATCGACGACGGCGCGGTGGCTGTAGCGGGTGAAGCCCGCGATCGCGACCAGCGCCAGCAGGGCGGCGAAGCCGGCGGTGCGATCGGCGAGCCGCCGGCCGAGCCCGAACACCGCGAGCAGCGTGAGCGCCGACGCGATCGCCCCCGGCAACCGCGCCACGCCCTCGGTCGCGCCGAACAGGCGGATGCAGGCGCCCAGCGCCGCGTAGAAGAGCGGCGGCTGCTCCAGGAAGAGCTCGCCGCCGAGGTGCGGCACGAGCCACTCGCCGGTGTGCTGCGCCTCCCAGCCGAGGCCAGCGACGCGGGGCTCGTCAGCGGCCCGGAGCGGGTGGTTGCCCAGGCCCGTGAACGCGAAGGCGCAGGCGAGGGCGACGGCGGCGAGCCAGTCTCGGCGGGCTTGCATCGCGGACACGGATGGGTGCCGTTCAGACGGTCGCGCGGTCGACGTAGTAGCGGACGGTGTGTTCCAACGCCTCGCGCAGGGAGTGGCGCGGCTCCCAGCCCAGATGCTCGCGGGCGTTGCGGATGTCGGGGACTCGGGTCCAGATGTCCTGGTAGCCCGCGCCGTAGTACTCCTCGGACGCGACCTTTTCGATCACCGCCGTCTTCCGCAGGTCCTTCCAGCGCTCGTGGCCCGCCAGGACGTCGATCAGCAGCGACGCGAGCTCCGCGATCGAGCAGTCGTTGCGCGGGTTCCCGATGTTGAAGATGCGCCGGTCGGCGCACCCGCCCTCGTTGTGCAGGATCCGCATCAGTGCGTCGATGCCGTCCCGGATGTCCGTGATGCAGCGGCGCTGGCTGCCTCCGTCCACGAGCTGCAGCGGCTCGCCGCGCATCAGGTGGCCGAGGAACTGGGTCACCACGCGACTGCTGCCCTCCTTCGCGGTCTCGATGTGGTCGAGATTCGGACCGACCCAGTTGAAGGGGCGGAACAACGTGAAGCGCAGCCCCTGCTGCTGGCCGTAGGCCCAGATCACGCGGTCGAGCAGCTGCTTCGAGCAGGCGTAGATCCAGCGGTGCTTCGCGATCGGACCCATCACCAGGTTCGAGGTGTCCTCGTTGAACTGCTCGTCCTCGCACATGCCGTAGATCTCGGAAGTCGAGGGGAACACGACGCGGGTCTGGTAGTGCACCGCGTAGCGGATCACGCGCAGGTTCTCCTCGAAGTCGAGCTCGAACACGCGCAGGGGATCCTGGACGTAGTCGCGTGGCGTGGCGATCGCCACCAGGGGCAGCACCACGTCGCACTTCTTCACGTGGTACTCGATCCACTCGCGGTGGATGGCGATGTCGCCCTCGATGAACTGGAACCGGGGATGCTCCCGGTGCTCCGCGATGCGGTCGTCCCCCACGTCCATGCCGAAGACCTGCCAGTCCGTGTCCGCGAGGATGCGGCGGGTCAGCGAGTGTCCGATGAAGCCATTGACGCCGAGGATCAGGATCTTCATGCCGAGGAAGCCTCGCGGCAGAGCGCGTCGCCGCAGCGCTCGCCGTTCCGGATCGATTCGCGCCGGGCCCAGAGCGCGGCGTCCATCGGCGGCTCGCCCGACCAGCCGATCCGGCACAGGCGCAGCGCCCCATCCGCCGTCGCCACCGACGGCGCTCCGCGCGAGTCGAGGTAGAGCTCGCCGGGGACACGGTCGCTCTCGCCGGGAGCCGTCTCCGCCCACCAGACGAAGAGCCGGCGCGAGCGCAGGGTGGTGAACGCGCCCGGCCACGGCTCGGTGACGGCGCGGATCAGGTTGCGCACCCGCTCCGCACCCTGCGTCCAGTCGATCCGGCCGTCTTCGGGACGCCGACCGCCGTAGTAGGTGGCGCGCGCGTGATCCTGGGGGACGCGCGGCGCGGTGCCCGCGGCCAGGTCCGCATACACCTCCCCCAGCAGGACCCGCGCGGCGTCGGCGAGCTTGCGCGTGAGCCGGAGCGCGGTGTCGTCGCGCTCGATCGCCACCGCGCGCTGGGCCACCAGGTCGCCGTGATCGGGCTTCTCGTCCATGTAGTGGAGCGTCACGCCCGTCTCCTTCTCACCTTCGATCAACACCCAGTTCACCGGTGCGCGCCCCCGAAAGCGCGGCAGCAGCGACCCGTGCAGGTTCAGGGCGCCGCGGCGGGGGAGCGCGAGCAGGCGCCGGCCGATCATCTGGCGGAAGTAGAAGGAGAACAGCAGATCCGGCGCGGCTCGCTCGATCGCCTCGACCGAGGCCGGGGAGTTCACGTCGGCGGGCAGGATCACGGGAACGCCCGCTTCGCGCGCGAGCTCGCCCACCGAGTGGAACCAGCACGCCTCGCTCGGATCGTCCGCGTGCGTCACGACCAGCGCGACGTCCACACCCCGTTGCAGCAGCGTCTGGAGGCTCGCCCAGCCCACTTCGCCGTAGGCACAGACGACGGCGCGGAGGTCGTCGGCGGCACGGCGACTCACGACGAGGTCTCGGGACACGAGACCGACCCCGAGCGGCCCGGGAGATCGCGCGCGACGACGGGTCGCAGCGCGGCCTGCTCGCGCTCGCGCGCCACGATGTCCGAGAGCGACACCAGGGCGACGCCTTGCACCCGCAGGTTGCGAAGCCAGGCGCGCAGCCACCCGGCGAGGGCCAGTCCCTCGGCCTCCGCGTGCAGGCCGATCACGTTGAGCGCGTCGGGCACCAGGTTCTCGTCGTACCAGTCGGCGAGCTCGTCGACGCGCGCGGCTCCCGCCGCGAGCAGCTCGTCCGAGGTCGGCAGAGTGGTCGGGATCTGCAGGATGTGCGCAGCGCCGCAGGGAAGCGCCGGGAAGAAGGGCGGCCCGTCGCGGGTGTCGCTGGCCCAGGCGAACCCGAACTCCTCCTGCACGGCGAGGCTCGACGCGGTGACCTGCCACCCGGGCGCACCCGTGAAGCGCGGCGGGTGATGCATCGCCTCCTCGAAGCGAGCGATCGCGCGCGTGTAGCTCGCGCGCAGGGCGACGCTGTCCATCCGCGCCACGCCGTCCTGCCATGCGACGTGGTCGAAGCCGTGCAGGCCGACGCAGTGGCCCGCCGCCTCGGCGGAGCGCAGCAGCTCTCCGGCGCTCTCGCCCACCGGCAGCGCCGGCAGCAGGGTGCCGCGGAACAGGGTGCTGAGCCCGTACATGTGCACGGCTCTCGTGCGCATCATCTTCTTGAGGAACCCGGGTCGGCACAGGCGGCGGATCGCCCGTCCCGAGTGATCGGGTCCGAAGGCGACGAAGATCGCGGCGCGAACGCCGTCGTCGTCGAGCAGGCGCAGCAGCCGCGGCAGCCCCTCGTGCAGCGCGCGGTGATTGCACACGTCCACCTTGAACGCGACCTCGGTGCTCACCGACCGGGCCTCACCGCGCCCGCGCCGGCGTCCCCGAAGGCTCGCGCTCGCTCGCTGCGCGGGCTCGAAGCCTCCACCTCGGCTCGCACCACGTAGCGGGGTCTCCGGCGCACCTGGTCGTAGATGCGGCCCAGATACTCCCCCAGGAGACCCAGCGCCACGAACTGGGCGCCGACGAAGAAGAAGAGCAGGGCGAACAGGGTGAACACGCCCTGGGCGGCCCACTCGCTGCCGAGGGCCAGCCGCATCACGACCAGCAGAGCGCCGAGCAGGACGCCCAGCGCCGCCATCGCGATGCCGAACCCCGACACGGCGCGCAGGGAGAGCATGGAGAAGCCGGTGAGCAGGTCCAGGAGCAGCGCGAACAGCTTCGTCGCCGAGTAGCGCGATCGGCCCTCGGCGCGCGCGGCGTGGGACACCGGGATCTCGACGACGCGGTCGGTGAAGCAGTGCGCGAGCGCCGGAATGAAGCTCGAGATCTCGTCGCTGTCGCGCATCTGGCGCACGACGTCGATCCGGTAGGCGCGCAGCATGCAGCCGTAGTCGCGCAGGGTGACACCGGTCGCCTTCGAGATCAGTCGGTTGGTGAGCTGCGAGGCGGCGCGCCGGAACAGGCCGTCGCGGCGGTCGCGTCGCCAGCCGCCCACCACGTCCGCGCCCTCGTCGAGCGCCGCGATCAGCCGGGGAATCTCGGCGGGGGGGTTCTGGAGATCGGCGTCGAGCGTCACCACGGCGTCGGCCTCGCAGCGCGAGAAGCCGGCGAACACCGCCGCGTGCTGGCCGAAGTTGCGACTCAGGCGGAGCGCGACGATGCGCGGGTCGCGGCGCGCCGCCGCCTCGAGCAGCGCCCAGGAGCGGTCGCGGCTGCCGTCGTCGACGAGGATCGCCCGCCAGGGAATCTGCAGCGCGGCCAGGTCCCGATCCAGCTGCTCGAGCAGGCGCGGCAGAGTCGCCTCCTCGTCGAAGACCGGGATCACCAGGTCGACGCTGCGGATCCGGCTCATCGCGTCACCTCGCGCTCCACCTCGCGCAGGGCTTCGCACACGCGCGCGACGTCCGACTCGTCCATGCCCGGAAACAGCGGCAGGGAGAGCACGCTCAGGTCGGCCTGCTCCGTGTGGGGAAGATCGCCGGGGTTGTGGCCGTAGCGCTCCCGGTAGTAGCGGTGCAGATGGACGGCGGTGAAGTGGAGCCCGGAGCCGATTCCCCGCGCGTCCAGCCGCGCCGAGAACTCCTCGCGGTCGCAGCGCAGGCGCGCCAGGTCGAGGCGCACCACGAACAGGTGCCAGGCGTGCCGCGTGGTGAGCAGGTCGAGGGCGAGCGGATCCACGGCGGTCAGCTCGCGCAGCCCGTCCCGATAGAGCGCGGCGAGCTTCGCGCGGCGTTCGATGAAGCCGTCGAGCCGCGCGAGCTGATGGATGCCGAGGGCGGCCTGGAGGTCGGTGAGGTTGTACTTGAAGCCGGGCTCGATCGTCTCGTAGCGCGCCACCGCGCGTCCTCCGTGCCGCGCCGCGGCGTCGCGGTCGATGCCGTGGAAGCGCAGGCGGCGCACGCGCTCGGCGATCGCTGCGTCGGGTGTGGTGATCATGCCCCCTTCGGCGGTGGTCAGGTTCTTCGCGGGGTGGAAGCTGAAGCACGCCGTGCTGCGTCCGCTGCCGATGCGGCGGCCGCAGTACTCGGTGCCCGCTGCGTGGGCCGCGTCCTCGATCATCGCGGCGCCGGTGCGCTCGGCGATCGCCGCGATCGTATCGAGATCGCAGGCCTGCCCGGCGAAGTGGACGGGTAGGATCGCGCGGGTGCGGGAGGTGAGCGCCGACTCGATCTCCGCCGCCGTGATCTGGAGCGTCTGGGGATCCACGTCCACGAACACCGGCCGCGCGCCGACGAGCTCGACGCAGTTGGCGGTGGCGGGCCAGGTCATCGCGCTCGTGATCACCTCGTCGCCCGGGCCGACGCCGTGGGCGAGCAGGGCGAGGTGCAGCGCGGCCGTGCAGGAGCTCACCGCCACGGCGTGCTCGGCCCCCACGTAGGTCGCGAACTCGCGCTCGAAGCGCTGGACGCGCGGTCCCGAGGTGAGCCAGCCCGAGCGGAGCACCTCGGCGACCTCCTGGAGCTCTTCGTCGCCGAGTAGCGGTCGGGAGAACGGGAGCGGGATTCGGGTCACGCGGTCTCCCGGAGGCACATCATGGTCCCACGAACCCTCCGCGGTGTCCAATGACGCCCGGCGAGGACGTGGCATGTGACACCGCCCGATGCGAGAACGAAGGAGATGACGGGCCGTCCCCCCCGCCGCGGCGAACTAGATCGCACGCGTCGCGGCCGCCGCAAGCGCGATGACGGGAACGTCATCGAGAGCGGCCGGCTGGTTCGGTGCCGGCGGCGAGCGGCGCATACTCGGCGAAGATCGTCGTGTTCGTGGCTCCCGTTCGCAACGGTCGCGGCTCTGTCGGGAGCGGATCGCTGTCGCGAAACGTGACCACGATCACCGGCCGCCTCCGGAGCGGATCGCCGAGCAACGCGGCGAGTGCTGGACCGTCGAGCACTCGGTCGTGTTGATCGGCTCGCGACAGACCGTAGCCGAGCTCCCCGGGGCCTCCGAGCACCACCACGTCGTCGCGGCGCAGCCGCCAGCAGAGCGGGTAGACGAAGTCGCGGTGGGCCACGACGATGGCGTCCGCCGCGATCGGATCGAGGCCGACGCGAAGCCACTCCTCGGGTGTCTTGTGGACCCGCCCGGTCGGAAAGAACGCCAGCGCGGTGCCGTAGCCGATCGTCATCGCGGCGGCGATCGCCGCGCCCGCCCGCGCGGGGGATCGCGTCAGGCGGCCCGCTCCGGCAACGCCCGCTGCCAGGAGGAGCCCGGCGGCCCAGGCGTGGAGGAGCGCTGCCGACCCTTCGCCGAGTACGGCATCGAGGCCGGGCACCGCCGCCGGCGCCGCCAGCAGGGCGAGACCGGCCAGGAGACACGAGCCGGCGAGGCCGGCGGAGAGCCCGCGCAGGCCGGCCGCTCGCTGCGAAGCGGGCCGGCGAGCGGCCGCGATCGCGAGCAGCGCGAACAGAGCCGGGAAGCAGGGCAGGACGTAGGTCGCGAGCTTTCCCGAGGAGACGGAGAGGAGCAGCAGCGGGCCGACGACCCAGGCCAGCGAGAAGCGCGCGAGTGGAGAGTCGAAGACGTCGCGGCGCGCGACCCACACGAGCAGCGGCGTCCACGGCAGCGCGCCGATCAGCACGATCGGGACGTAGAACCAGAAGGGCTGTGCGTGCTGCGCGCTGGAGCCCCCCGCAAAACGCTGGAAGTGCTCGTGGACGATGAAGAAGCGCCAGTAGTCCGGCTCGCGCAGGGCGATGGCGATCGACCAGGGTGCTGCCGTGACGAGTGCGGCCGCGAGCGGCGTTGCGCCCAGGCGCGGGATCTCGCGCCACCGACCGGCCGCCACGCAGAAGGGAACGGCCACGGTGATGGGGATGGCGAACGCGACGAAGCCCTTGGTGAGGAAGGCAAGGCCGCAGGCGACGCCGCAGAGTGCAAGCCACGCCTGGCGCGACCGGCCGGGTGGACGCTGTGTCGCGACGAACAAGGCGGCGAGCGTGGCGGTCACCCCGAAGGCCAACAGCGCGTCGAACACTGCGGCGGTTCCCAGCGCGGCCACGCCGACGCTGGTGAGGAAGGCCGCTGCGGCGGCTTCCGCCCACCCTCGCCCCGGGCCGAATCGGCGCAGCAGGGAGGCCAGGATCCAGGCGGTCCCCAACGTGGCGAGCGCGCAGGGAAGCCGGGTCGCCGCCGCGCTGTCGCCGAAGATGCGCAGCGACAGTGCGGTGGCCCAGTAGCCGAGGATCGGTTTCTCGAAGTAGACCGCTCCGTTCAGGTGCGGGACGATCCAGTCGCCGCCCGCCACCATCTCGCGGGCCGCCTCCGCGTAGCGGAACTCGTCCGGGGTGACCAGCGGCCGCAGTCCGAGGCTCGCCAGGTAGCCGACGACGAGCCACGCGAGGACGACGCGGCATCCGGATGCGGGGAAGGGCCTTCTCATTGTGCTCAGTCGTTGCATGGCCGGTGGGAAAGTCGAGCCGAGTGACACGATCGTCATGCGCCCGCGACGCGTCCTGCCTCCGTGTACCTTCCCGCCTCGGGAGCGCCATGGCTCCGGAGGCTGGCCCCGCGTGAGGATCCTCCTGCTCGAAGACGACCCGGAGACCGCCTCGGCCCTCGCCAGAGGGCTCTCCATCGAGGGACACGAGGTCTCCTCGGCGGCGCTGAAGGGTACGGCGCTCCAGCTCCTGGAACAGCACCCCTTCGATGCGGCGATCCTCGACGTCGGTCTGCCCGATGGCGAGGGCTACGAGGTGCTCGAGGTCCTGCGCTCGCGGCACCCGACGACGTGGGTGCTGATGCTCACCGCGCGCGGCTCCGTGTCGGATCGGGTCGCCGGACTCGACCGCGGCGCCGACGACTACCTGGTGAAGCCGATCTCCGTCGCCGAGCTCGCCGCGCGGCTGCGCGCACGGGAACGGCGTCCTGCCCCGGCGAGCGCGGAGCTCCGCTGCGGTGAGCTGGTGCTCGACCTGATGCAGCGCCGGGCGACGATCGGAGGCGATCGCCTCGAGCTCACCCACACCGAGTTCTCACTGCTGGCGGCGCTGCTGCGCGAGCGGGGAGCGGCGCTCTCCCGGCGCGCGCTGCTGCGCGAGGTGTGGGGCTACGACTTCGACCCGGGCACCAACGTCGTCGACGTCCATGTCAATCGGCTGCGCAGGAAGCTCGAGGAGCGCGGCCTCCCCGATCTGATCCGGACGATTCGCGGAAGTGGCTATGCCGCCCGCTGACCGGGTCCGGCGCACGCTGGCGCGCTCCGACGTCCAGACGGCCTGGATCCTCTCCACGGTGTTGCTCGTGGCGGTCCTGATTCCCGGAGCCCTGCTGTACGCCTACGTGGCGCTCGAGTCGCTCGAGGAGGCCGATCGCTGGTTCGCCTTCGTGCTCCAGGTGGCCGTGCGCGACGTCGAGGAGCACGGTGCCGCCGCGCTGGTCTCCGAGGCGAGCCGGGGACGGATTCCCTCGGCGGCGACCGCCCTCCGCCTGCGCGCTCCCGACGGCGCGCTGCTCGCCGAACGGGGCACCTGGCCCGATCCCGCACACTCGATCTCCGCCCACTCGCGCGAGCCGGGCGGCGAACGGCGCAGCCTCGCCTCGGCGTGGCGGGTGTCGCGCGGGAGCTGGCTCGTCGGGGCGGACGACGCGGCGTCGGGCGAACGGGTGGAGCTGGCGCTGCCGCTCGCCCACTTCGTCTCCGAGAGCTCGGAGATCCGCCGCCGGGTGATCGTCGGCGGCGCCGTGACCGGCGCCCTGGTGCTTTTGGTCGCGTTCGCCGTGACGGTGCGCGCGTTCGCTCCGCTGCGGCGGGCCACGTCCGAGCTGCGTCTGGTGGACGCGGGCCGTCTGGGACTCCGCCTGCCTACGCGCGGCACCGGCGATCCGATCGACGCCCACGCCGAGACCCTGAACCGCGTGCTGCGGCGGATCGACGCCGCCTTCGCCCGCCTGCGCGCCTTCAGCAGCGACGCCGCCCACGAGCTGCGCACGCCGCTGCAACGGATCGCGACTGTCACCGAAGTGGCGCTGCTCGAGGGCGACGAGCGCGAGCTGCGGGTCGCGCTGGAGTCGATCGAGCGGACCGTGGAGCAGCTTTCGCGCGTGGTGCAGTCGCTGCTGCTGCTCGCCGAGATCGACGAGCAGCGGCTCGCGCCGCGGCGCGAGTCGATCGACGTGGCGTCCTGGATCGTGCACCACGCGGAGGTCTACACCGCCGCCTTCGAGGAGGCGGGCGTGAAGCTCGTGGCCCGCGGCGAGGCGCTCGCGCTCGCGGGGGACCGGACGCTGCTCGATCGGGTGCTCTCGAACCTGCTCGACAACGCCCTGGCCCACGCACCGGCGGGCAGCCGGGTGGAGATCAACGCGGCGCGCTGGGGCGATGGCGTGAAGCTTACCGTGGACGATGCCGGGCCCGGCATTCCCGCCGGCGATCGCGAGCGGGTGTTCGATCGCTTCGCCCGCCTGGAGGGTCAGCAGCGCCCCGGCCATGGCCTGGGCCTCGCGCTGGCGCGAGCGATCGCGGTGCTGCACGGCGGCAGCCTTCGCGCCGACACCTCGCCCTCGGGCGGCGCGCGCTTCGAGCTGTGGCTGCCGATGGCGGGTCGATCGGCCTCCGGCGGCTGAGCTCGCGCGCTCGCGGTCGTATATCGCCGCTCCGGAGCTCGCCGCGCGCTCATGCGTCCCTTCTGATGAAACCCCCTTCATCGAGCCAGGACCCCTTCCCAGACGCCGAGCGCCCCGACACTCTGGCACTGGAGGCCTTCGCCCCGTTCGCGCCTGCCGCTCGCGGTGGCGCTTCCGGCCTCCTCGCCGCCTGCCGCCACGATCCGCAGCTTCTGGTCGCAGCCGTGGGAGCGTCGCGTCGCCTTCGACGCGATGCGGCTGGCTACCCCCAACAGCCTGAACGTCGACACCCTGCGCCAACACACCTGGGCAAAGGGCCGCGTCGAGTGCGCTCACCTGACGCCGCGAGACTGGCTCGTCAAGGAGTCGAGGCTCCGCGAGGTCAGCGATGTCCAGGGTAGGCCGAATCCGTGTTGGGTCTCGGATTCATCGACACTCGGCTTCGTACCGCTCTTCGCATGCAAACAAACTCGCTGCGAGAGGATGCGGTCGCCACCCCACTGGACATGACAGAACTGTCATCGCTGGAATCCGTTAAGGACTTGCGAGATGCTCCGTCGGATATCGATACTGCGCCTTGCTTCCGGATGCGCATTTCCTACCGTCATGAATGTCGGTCCGAAGGATCGACGTGCCGCCGCCGCGCTCCCACCGGTCTCGCGGCCCTCACGCTCGCGTTTTTCGGGTGCTCGATCTACCACCGGATGCCGCTCACCGATGCGACGCTCGCTGCGAGCCTCAGCATTCCCGACGCGGCCGCCCTCGCAGTGGAAGCCGGGCAGCTCGAGCACCCAATCCTGCGTCCCGTCACGATCGATCTGCGCGATGGAGTGAATCCCGACGAAGCCGCCGTCCTTGCCGTGCTCCTCAATCCCGCGCTCCGGGCGGACCGCGACCGGCGCGGTCTCGCCACCGCTCAGCTCGTTCAGGCCGGGGTGCTGCCGAATCCCCAGATCTCCTACGGCCGCGACTATGTGATCGGTGGTAACACCGCCGATACGATCACTGCCTTCGGGCTCAGCGGGAGCTGGGACGTATCGTCGCTCATCACCCTGTTGCCCAGAATCGAGGCGGCTCGAGCCAATGTCCGCGCCGTCGACCTCGACGTGGCCTGGGTGGAATGGCAGGCCGCCCAGGCCGCGCGCCTTTCCGTTTACAAGGTCGCCTCGCTGGAGGCCCAGCTTGCCGCCGCGCGGGAGGCCGACCACGCGCTGCGCGAAAACGTCGCGACGCTGAAAAGAGCGGTCGACCTCCACGAGATGACGGCACTCGACCTGTCAGCGGCCGAATCCACCAGCGCGAACGCCCGGCTCACTGCGCTCAGTCTCGAGGAGGATCTGGCGAAGGAACGGCTGGCGCTGAATCGCGCCATGGGCTTTCCGGCCGGCACGCCAGCCCGCATCGAACCCCTCCCGCTCCCGGCCCACCTCGATCCACCACAGGAATCCGAAATGATGGTCGACCTCGCACATCGCCGTCTTGACCTCGTCGGGCTGAAGAAAGGCTACGAGAGCGAGGATGCCAATCTCCGCGCCGCCATTCTCGCGCAGTTTCCGAGAATTTCCCTCGGCTTCAATCGATCGACCGACACATCCAACGTTCAGACACTTGGCTTCGGCGTCAGCGTGGACATCCCGATCTTCGACCGCAACCAGGGGACCATCGGAACCGAGCGGGCCACTCGGCAGCGGCTCTTCGACGAGTTCTCCGACCGCCTCTTCCAGGCCCGCTCCGACATTGCCACGGCGACCAGCGACATCCGGTTGCTCAATCGGCAGGTCGCCTCGGCGGAGAAGGCCGTACCCGCCCTCGAGCGGCTCGTTGCCACCGCGAAGTCCGCACTCGCCGAGGGGAACACCGACGTCATCAGCTACTACAACAGCCGCTCCGACCTCATCCTTCGGCGCGTCGAACTCCTCAAGCTCAAACAACAGTTGATCGAAGCCTGGATCGCGCTCGAGATCGCCTCTGGCCGCTATCTGCCCGAGGCCGTCCATCCATGAATGCTCGCCGCATCCTTCCGCTCCTGCTGATCGCCGCCATCGTTCTCGCTGCCTGGTGGTTCACCGGCCCGTCCCCGGAGCTCGCCACCAACGCTGCATACAGCGACACGACCGCCGCCGTCGAGATCGCCCCGGTCGTTCGCAAGACGATCGCGGAAACCGTCACCTCCTACGGCAGCGTCATCGCTCAGCCCGGAAAGCTCCAGACCGTGTCGCTCGCCTACGAGGCCCGCGTGAGCCACGTGCTCGTCGCGCCAGGCCAGCCCGTGAACACCGACGACCCACTCGTGGAGATTGCCGCCAGCCCCGCCACACAGCTCCAATTCAGCCAGGCGCAGAGCGCGGCGCGTCTTGCACAAAAGGAACTCGAGCAAACCAGGCAGCGCTTCGACCTCAAACTGGCCACGAACCAGGACCTCAATTCCGCCCAGCAGGCCGCGACTAACGCTCGGCTCCAGCTCGATAGTCTTCAGCGCGAAGGCGCCGACAGCGCCGGGTTCGTCCGAGCCCGCTCGGAGGGCATCGTCGCCAACGTCCCCATCCAGGGCGGACAGATCGTCACTGCAGGCAGTGCGCTCGTCGAGATCATCGCGACGAACGCCATCGAGGCAAAGATCGGGGTCGAGCCGGAGGACCTCCCTGCGCTTTCTCCCGGACAGACGGTTGTGCTCTCGCCGGTCAATCAACCCGACAGCCGGAAAATCTCGGCTACGGTCCGGCTGGTTACGCGCCGTATCAATCCCGTCACCCGCCTGGTCGACGTGTACGTCACGCTCCCGCCCGACAGCGGCCTCCTCCTAGACGGCTATCTGCGCGCGGAGTTTCGCCGCGAGTCGATCGACGCCCTGGTCGTCCCCCGTTCCGCCGTCCTGCCACAGGGCGACGCGTGGCAACTCTTCACCGTTCGCGATGGCCACGCCGACGCACACGCGGTCCGGATCGGCATCATCGCCAATGGCGAGGTCGAAATAGTCGCCTCGGACCTTTCGGTCGGCGAGCCGGTCGTGACGCTCGGCAATTACGAGCTCGAGGACGGCATGGCCGTGGACGTCGCGAAGTGAGCTTCAGCGAGTGGTCGCACCGCCACACGCGTTCGCTCCTCTTCCTCTTAGGCGTGCTAGCGGCGGCCGGCGCGGTGAGCAGTCTTCAACTTCCCGTCAGCCTCTTCCCGCAGGTCAGCTTTCCACGCGTTCGCATCCACCTGGACGCGGGCGACCGTCCCGCCGAACGAATGGTCGTCGAAGTGACCACGCCCGTCGAGGAAGCGGTCCGCGCCGTCCCCGGCGTGCGTGGCATCCGATCGACGACCAGCCGTGGCAGCGCGGAAATCTCGGTGAATTTCGACTGGGGCGAGGACATGACGAGCGCTCTGCTGCAGGTCGAATCCGAGATCAACAAGATCACGGCTACGCTACCCGCCGGCACCAGCTTCGGGGCCGAGCGGATGGACCCTACGGTCTTCCCGGTCATCGCCTACAGCCTCACGTCGAAATCGCGCCGCCTCACCGAGCTGCGCGACCTCGCACTCTTCACGCTGCGCCCTGCGCTCACGACGGTCCCTGGCGTCTCGCGTATTGGCGTGCAGGGCGGCGAGATCGAGGAATTCCGCGTCGTCGTCGACCCCGCGAAGCTTCAGTCCTTCGACCTCACGCTAGCCGATCTGGCGTCCGCCCTCTCGGCGTCGAACGTCCTGACCGCCGTCGGCCGACTCGAGGAGAACGATAAACTCTACCTCGTAATCTCCGACACGCGGTTTCATCAGATCGAAGAGATCCCGAAAACCGTACTGCGCTCGACGCCCGATGGCGTCGTGCTCCTCGACGACGTCGCTGTGGTCGAACGCTCGACCGAGCCGCAGTGGATCCGTGTGACCGCCGATGGCCGCGACGCGGTCCTCTTCCAGGTCTACCAGCAGCCCGGCGGAAACACGGTCCGGATTGCCGGCGACATCAAGGCGAAGCTCGCGGAACAGGAAGAGCAACTCCCACCCGACGTGCGCGTCGCGAATTGGTATGACCAGAGCAGTCTGATCGTCGCCTCGGCATCGAGTACCCGAGATTGCGTCCTGATCGGCGTCGCCCTGGCCGCGCTCGTGCTGCTCGTCTTTCTTCGGAGCTGGAAGGTCATGTTCATTGCGGTGCTCACTGTGCCGGCCGTGCTGGCCGCGACGGTCCTCCTGCTCGGCGTCCTCAGCATGAGCTTCAACATCATGACGCTCGGCGGCATGGCTGCGGCGGTCGGCCTCATCATCGACGACGCCATCGTGATGATCGAACACATCGTCCGCCGCACTCGCGAGAGTGGCGGCGACATCCGCGGGCGCGTCCTCACCGCGGCGGCAGAGTTCACCAGACCGCTCGCTGGCTCGTCCGCCGCCACCGTCATCATCTTCACGCCGCTTGCCTTTCTCTCGGGCGTCACGGGCGCCTTCTTCAAGGCGCTGTCGCTCACCATGGCATCGAGCCTCGTCATCTCGTTCCTGGTGGCGCTCGTTGGCGTGCCGATCCTCGCGGCGCGGTTTCTGTCGGCTCGCGACGGCGAGATGGAGGAGGGCGGTCCGCTGTACCGTCGCGTCGAACGGAACTACGAGCGCGGGATGCGGCGGCTTCTCGGACGCCCGTGGCTCGTGCTCGTCTTCGTCCTCCCGCTCATCGCTGGCGGCGTGCTGGGATTCGAGAATGGCGCCACGGGGTTCATGCCCGTGATGGACGAGGGCGGTTTCATTCTCGACTACGTGTCGCCCCCCGGCACGTCGCTCTCCGAGACAGATCGTCTCTTGCGGCGCGTCGAGGATATTCTCCAAGACACGCCCGAAGTGGAGACCTATTCGCGCCGAACGGGCATTCAACTTGGCGGCGGCATCTCCGAGGCCAATATCGGGGATTTCTTCGTTCGCCTGAAGCCTCCTCCCCGTCGCCCGATCGAAACCATCATGGGCGACGTCCGCGTCCGGGTCGAACAGACGGTACCGGGGCTCAGAATCGAGGTCCTCCAGCTCATGGAGGACCTCATCGGTGACCTCACCAGTGTTCCCCAGCCGATCGAAATCAAACTCTATTCCGACGACGAACGAGCCCTCCAAGTGGTCGGCGCGAGCGTTGCCGACGCCATCTCGAGGGTCAGCGGCGTCATCGAGGTGTTCGACGGCATCATCGCGGCCGGCGACGCTCTGAACATCCAGGTGGATCGGGTGAAAGCCGGTCTCGAAGGCATGGACCCGGACGCGATCACCCAGGCGGTCGCGAAGTTTCTGAGCGGCACGGTCACGACCAGCATTCAGCGGGGGCCGAAGCTGATCGGCGTGCGCGTCTGGATTCCCGCAACGGATCGGACGACGGGAGCCGATCTTGGTGCGCTGCTGCTCCGTGCGCCGGACGGCCATTTGTTTCCGCTCAAACGCGTCGCCGGGCTCACACCCGTCATCGGTCAGCCAGAGATCACCCGCGACGATCTCAAGCGTATGGTCGCCGTCACCGGTCGCATCTCCGGCCGCGACCTCGGTTCGACCATTGCCGAGGTGAAACGGGCGCTCGCCGCTCCTGGCCTGCTGCCGCAGGGCGTCACTTTCTCGCTCGGCGGCCTTTACGAGCAGCAACAGATCGCCTTTCGGGGTCTCACGATCATTCTGATCATCGCCGTCGCGCTCGTCTTTCTCCTGCTCCTCTTTCTTTACGAGAGCTTTTGCGTCGCCGGCGCGATGCTCGTCATCACACTGCTCGCCGTCGCCGGTGTGTACCTCGGGCTATGGGGGACCGGCACCGAATTCAACATCACCTCGCGCATGGGGATGACGATGATCATCGGCATCGTGACCGAAGTCTCCATCTTCTATTACTCGGAGTACGTGGAGCTGCCCTCCTCCGACGATCGCTTCATTCGGGCCGGGGTCAACCGAATGCGCCCGATCGCGATGACGACCTTCGCCGCCATCCTCGCGCTCTCGCCCCTCGCGTTGGGCATCGGCGAAGGTTCCGCGATGCTCCAGCCTCTCGCCATCGCCATCATCGCTGGCCTGGTCTTTCAGCTTCCGCTGGTTCTGGTCGTCCTGCCGGCGCTGTTGGTGCTGGTCGGTACGGGCTCCGCGAAACGCTCATGAGATCGCCGCGGGCATGGGAAGAGTTTGCTTCGACGAGCTCCTGGTCGACCCGGCGCCGGCCCGCGCGGGTGAGCCCGCGTCGGCCGAGGGCTCTTAGCGATAGTCGTGGGAGTCCGGCAGGTCGCCGCGCGGGCGTAACGTCACGAGCTCGCGCACGCGCACGTGAATCACGCCCTCGGCGTTCTGGATCGGGCCGGCGACCTCGAGGATCGCGGCGCCGTGGAGCGCGGCGCGGAAGCGCTGGAAGATGCGGGGCGTGAGCACGGCGTTCGCGGTGCCGGTCTCGTCCTCGAGGGTGAGGAAGCAGAAGCCCTTCGCGGTGCCCGGGCGCTGGCGCACGATCGCGTGGCCGGCGGTACGCACGGTGCGGCCGTCGGGCACCTCGCGCAGGGCGGCGGTCGGCAGCACACCGCGCGCGTCGAGCTGCGGGCGCAGGTGCGCCATCCAGTGGACGCCGGTGGTGAGGCCGCTGCGGCGGTAGTCGGTCAGCGTCTCCTCGGCGGCGCTCATCTCGGGCAGGGGGGAGTCCGCCGCGCGCGGGCCCGAGCCCGCGAGCAGCGGGTCGCGCGCGAGACCGGACACCTGCCACAGCGCCGAGCGCCGGGTACGCGCCGCCGCGTCGATGCTCGCTAGGGCGCCGAGCTCGGCGAGCCTCGCCAGCTCCTCGCGCCCGGGCCGCGCGCGGGCCGCCAGGTCGGCGGTGCTGGCGAAGGGCCGCTGCGCCCGGACGGCGGCGATCCGCTCGGCGGTCTGCTCGCGTAGCCCCGCGACGTGGCGCAGCCCGAGGCGCACCGCGCAGGAGCCCGGCGGCGATGCCTCGAGCACCGTCCGCCACGCCGAGTGCGCCACGTCGATCGGCAGCACGACGACGCCGTGGCGCTGGGCGTCCTTCACCAGGGTCGCGGCGCTGTAGAAGCCCATCGGCTGGGCGTTGAGCAGCCCGGCCAGGAAGGCCGCCGGATGGTGGCACTTGAGATAGGCCGAGGCGTAGGCGATCAGCGCGAAGGAGGCCGCGTGGGACTCGGGGAAGCCGTAGAGCGCGAAGGACGTGATCCCGCGCAGAATCTCCTCCTGGGCCTCCTTCGCGATGCCGCGCGCGCTCATGCCCGCCACCAGCCGGGCCTCGATGCGGCTCATCCGCTCCACCGAGCGCTTGAAGCCCATCGCGCGGCGCAGCTCCTCGGCTTCGCCGCCGGTGAAGCCGGCGGCGGTCATCGCGATGCGCAGCAGCTGCTCCTGGAACAGGGGCACGCCGAGCGTGCGCGCGAGGATCGGCTCGAGGCAGGGATGGGGATAGCTGACGGACTGGCGCCCGGCGCGTCGCTCGAGATAGGGGTGCACCATCTTCCCGGTGATCGGACCGGGTCGGATGATCGCCACCTCCACCACCAGGTCGTAGAAGCGACGGGGCTTCATGCGCGGCAGCGTCGCCATCTGCGCGCGGCTCTCGATCTGGAAGGTGCCGACCGTGTCGGCCCGGCGGATCAGAGCAAAGGTGGCGGGGTCGTCGGCCGGGAGCTTCGCCAGGTCCACCCGGACGTCCTCGTGCACGCGCAGCTGCTCGATCGTGTCCTCGAGCGCCGACAGCATGCCGAGGCCGAGCAGGTCGATCTTGATGATGCCGAGGTCGGCGCAGTCCTCCTTGTCCCACTGCACGACGCGCCGGCCCTCCATGCGCGCCGGCTCGATCGGCACCACCTCGTCGAGCCGCCCCGCCGCGATCACGATGCCCCCCGAGTGCTGGCCCAGATGGCGCGGCAGACCGCGCACGCGACCCACCAGGTCGAGCAGCGTCGCGATGCGCGGCGCGGCCGGGTCGACGCCGGCCTCGCGCAGCGCCGCCTCGGCGCTGCCGGGGTCGTCCGGGTGCTCCACGCTGCTGAGCAGCTTCGAGAGGCGGCCGATCGCGTCGTCGCCGATGCCGAGCACCTTCCCCATCTCGCGCACCGCCATTCGCGTGCGATAGGTGACCACCACCGCCGTCATCGCGGCGCCGTGGCTCCCGTACTTCCCGAACACGTACTGGATCATCTTCTCGCGCTGATCGCCCGAGGGCAGGTCGATGTCGATGTCGGGCCACTCGTCGCGCTCCTCGGAGAGGAAGCGCTCGAAGAGCAGGCCCATCGCCACCGGGTCCACCGCCGTGATGCCCAGCGCATAACACACCGCGCTGTTGGCGGCGGAGCCGCGGCCCTGGGCCAGCATCGGCGCCTCGGCGGCTGCGCGGGCGATGTCGTGGACGATCAGGAAGTAGCCGGCGAGGTCCAGCTTCTCGATCACCGCCAGCTCGCGCTCGAGCTGACGGCGCGCGCGCGCCGGAACCGGCCGGCCGTAGCGCTCGCGCGCGCCGTGCTCGGTGAGCAGGCGCAGGAAGGAGGCCTGGGTCTCGCCCGGTGGGATCGGAAACTCCGGGAATCGGTAGCCCAGATTCTCGAGCGTGAAGGCACAGCGCTCGGCGATGACCCGGGTGGCGCGCACCCACTCGGGGCGGTCGGTGAAGCGCTGCGTCATCGCCTCGCGCGTGTGCAGGTGCTGCTCGGCGTTGGCGGCCAGCAGCCTCCCGGCCCGGTCGAGGCGCGTCTTCGCGCGCAGGCAGGCGAGAGCGTCGGTCGCCATGCGTCCCTCGGGACGCGCGTGGCGGACGTCGCCGGTGGCCACCACCGGCACGCGGGCCGCCGCGGCGAGGTCGGCGGCGCGGCGGTTGGCGCGCTCCTGCTCGCGGCGGCCGTGCCGCGATACGTCCACCCACAGGCGATCGGGGAACAGGGCGCGGGCGCGATCGAGCAGGGCGGGGGAGAGGGCGGCGTCGCCGCGCGCGAAGGCGGTCAGGTCGGCGGCGTGCTCCTCGACCTCCTCCCAGGTGACCCGCGCCTCTCCCTTCCCGCCGCGCGCGTGTCCGAGCGTGAGCAGGCGGCACAGGTGGCGATAGCCGCGCGGGGTCTCGACCAGGAGCTGGAGGGGCACGGCCTCCGGCTCCGTCCGACCCCGCTCGGCGCGGACTCGCTGCGCACGGCCTTCGGCCGCTTGCACCCGGACCTCCGCCCCGACGATCGCGCGCAGGCCGGCGGCGCGCGCCGCTTGATGAAAGCGCGGGATCCCGTAGAGCCCGTCGCGGTCGGCGAGAGCGAGGGCGGCGTGGCCGCGCTCGGCCGCGACCTCGATCAGGTCCTCCGGGTTCGAGGACGCCTCGAGGAACGAGAACGCACTGCGGCAGCGCAGCTCGACGTAGTCGCACGTCGGGGGGCGAGGGGACACGGCGCTGAGTTTCGTCTTTTCTTCGCTATCGAGTCAAGAGGGCCGCCACGCCATTCGCTCGGACCCGCTGTAGCCTCGGGCGAAACCCGGAGGAGGATCCCCATGCGCCGTACGCTCGTCCCCGTCGCGATCGCCCTGCTCGCCCTCGCTGCCACCCCCGCCCTCGCGGATTCGCACGAGGGGAGCGGCGGCAAGGCCTCGGAGCACCGGAGCGACAAGGCCGCCGAGAAATCGAACGCCCAGTGGTCCGAGGGCGCCACGAAGGGCGAGGAGCGCGCCGAGCGGCGCGAGCTCGAGGCCCCGGATCGGGCGGCGAAGGAGACGAAGAAGGCCGGAGACAAGGTGCTCGACAAGCCGCAGAAGGAGAAGCGCGAAGCGGTCGAGTGAGCGGCCCGGCCGCGACCGCCGCTGCGATCAGTGCGATCCCTGCGCGGCCAGCGCCTCGGCCTGCTCCAGCAGCTCCTCGAGCAGCGCCAGGCCACCCTTCCAGAAGGCGGGATCGGCGATGTCGAGCTGCATCGCCGCGAGCAGGTTCTCGGGCGTGTCCGAGCCGCCCGCCTCGAGCAGCGCCAGGTAGCGCGGGACGAAGGCGGGGCCCTCCTCGTCGTAGCGGCGCAGGAGCGCCAGCACCAGGAGCTCGCCGAAGGCGTAGGCGTAGCAGTAGAAGGGCGAGTGGACGAAGTGGGGGATGTAGAGCCACCACCAGGCGTAGTCGTCGGAGAGCGCCACCGAGTCGCCGAACATCGGCCGGTTGGCCGCCATCCACATCTCGCTCACGCGTTCGAGCGGCAGCTCGCCCTCGGCGCGGCGCGCCGCGTGCAGCGCCTGCTCGAAGCGGGTCATCGCCACCTGCCGGAACACGGTGGCGAAGGCGTCCTCGAGCTTCCCGCACAGCAGGGCCAGCCGCGTGCGCGGGTCCCGCTCCTCGCGCATCAGGCGGCGGAAGACGAGCATCTCGCCGAACACGCTCGCGGTCTCCGCCGTCGTCAGCGGAGTGTTCTGCTCGAACAGACCCCGGGGTGCGGCGAGCGTCTGGTGCACGCCGTGCCCCAGCTCGTGGGCCACCGTCATCACGTCGCGCAGGTTGCCGGTGTAGTTGAGCAGCACGTAGGGGTGCACCGAGGGCACGGTGGCGGCCGAGAAGGCGCCGCCGCGCTTGCCGGGGCGCAGCTCGGCGTCGATCCAGCGCTCGTCGAAGAAGCGCTCCGCCACCTCCGCCATGCGCGGCGAGAAGTCGCGGTAGGCCGCGACCACGATCCGCTTGGCCTCCTCGAAGCCGCGACGGCCCTCGCCGCCCCCGAGCGGGGCGTAGCGGTCGTAGTCGGCGAGTGCGTCCAGTCCGAGCAGGCGCGCCTTCAGACGGTAGTAGCGCGCGACCAGGTCGTAGCGGGCGACGCAGGCCTCGAGCAGTGCGTCGACGCTCTCCTGGCGCGCCTCGTTGGCGAGGTGGCGCGCAGCCATCGGGTCCGGATAGCCGCGTCGGCGATCGTCGAGCGCTTTGTCCTGCACCAGGATGTTGAAGATGAAGCCGAGCACGCGGGCGTTCTCGCGCAGGCCCTTCGTCAGGCCGGCGGCCGCTGCACGGCGCGTGTCGCGGTCGGCGTCGTAGAGAAGCGAGAGCGTCTCCTCCTCCGAGAGGCGCCGGGTCTCGCCGGCGACCGTCACCTCGAATTCGAGGTCGGCCATCACCTCGTCGAACAGCCGGCCCCAGGCCGCGCCTCCCGTGTTGTGCGTCTCGGCGAGCACGCGCTCCTCGGGCTCGCTCAGCACGTGCTCGCGGTAGCGGCGCATCCCGGCCAGGAAGTGCCGCCGCCGCTCGAGGGCGGGATCGGCGAGGTGCTTCTGGGCCGTGTCCTCGTCCGCGGCGAGCCACTCGAGCTCGAAGAACAGCAGGGTGTTGTGGATCTCCGTGGCGCGTTCCTGCACGTGCTGGAGCAGCGCGCCGTGACGCGGCGTCGCCGTGTCGGCGGCGAAGGCCAGCGAGGCGAAGGCACCCGCCCGAGCGACCGGCTCCTGGAGCGCCTCGAGCTCGTCCAGCGCGCGCGCCAGGTCGCGAGCGGGAAGCGCGGCGACGCGCCCCCGGTAGCGCGCGGCGAAGGCCTCGGCGGCGGAGCGGGCCGCGTCGAGGTCGATCTCGATCCTCGTGTCGTCGGGACCCGCGTAGAGGTGGGTGAGGTCCCAGCGGGTCCCTGCCGCCGGTCCGCCTGCCGTCGTCGCTTCGCCCATGGTCTCCTCTCACCTCGGGGCGGCGAGCATACCAGCCGTCGGAGGCGGGTCCGCTTCCGGTACCCTCGCCTCGCCATGAGCGCTCCTCGCGTCGTGCTCCACGCCGACATGGACGCCTTCTACGCGTCGATCGAGCAGCGTGACCACCCCGAGCTGCGCGGGCGTCCGGTGGCGGTGGGCGGCGAGGGCCCGCGCGGCGTCGTCTCGGCCGCCAGCTACGAGGCGCGTCCCTTCGGCGTGCACTCGGCGATGTCCTCGGTCGAGGCACGCCGCCGCTGTCCGGATCTGGTGTTCGTGCGCGGCTCGATGCGCCGCTACGCGGCGGAGTCGAAGCGCATCTTCGCGATCTTCCGCCGCTACACGCCGGTGGTGCAGGGACTCTCCCTGGACGAGGCCTTCCTCGATCTGACCGGAACCGAGCGGCTGTGGGGTCCGGCGCGCGACGTCGGCTGCGCATTGCGGCGCGCGGTGCGCGAGGAGACCCGGCTCGCGGTCTCCGTCGGGATCGCGCCGGTGAAGATGGTGGCGAAGATCGCCAGCGACCTCGCCAAGCCCGACGGTCTGCTCGAGGTGGGGCGCGACGCGGTGCCTGCCTTTCTCGAGCCGTTGCCCGTGCGGCGTATCTGGGGGGTCGGCCCGGTGGCGGAGCAGCGGCTGCTCGATGCCGGCTTCGCGACGATCGGCGACCTGGTGCGCGCCGACGCGGCGGATCTCGAGGCGCGCCTGGGCGAGTGGGGTCTCGCCCTCGCGCGCCTGGGCCGCGGCCGCGACCTGTCCGAGGTCGAGCCCTACCGCGACGCTGTCTCCTACAGCGAGGAGAACACCTTCGCCCGGGACGTCGCCTCGCGCGAGGTGCTCGAGGCGGCGCTCGTCACCCACGCCGAGGCGGTGGCCCGCCGTCTGCGCCGCGACCGCCTGCGCGCCCGCACGGTGGTGCTCAAGCTCAAGCTCGCGCGACGGGTCGCGCCCGGTCCGCGCGGCTACCCCCTGCTCACGCGCCGCGCCACGTTCCCGCAGCCCTGCGACGATGGCGCGGCGCTCTCGCGCGCGGCATTCGACCTGCTCACCCGCGCCGCGCTCACCGAGCCGGTGCGCCTGCTCGGCGTCGGTGTGACGAACCTGGTGAGCGCCGACACCGGCCAGCTCGCGCTGTTCCCGGCGCCGCGAGAGGTGCGCCGCGAGCGCCTGAACCGCGCGCTCGACGCGATCGCCGACCGCTTCGGCAGCGGCGCCGTGGTGCGCGGCGACGCGCGCCCCGCCGCCCGCGCCGGCCTCTCGCTCCAGCACAAGCGCGGCGAGGAGCCCGACGCCGGGGAGTGAGGGACGGAAAGGAGGCCGAGGGGCTAGCCGACGTGGAACGCGCAGAGCTTGTTTCCGTCCAGGTCGCGGAAGTAGCCGACGTAGAAGGCGCCACTTCCGCGCGGGCCCGGCGCTCCCTCGTCGCTCGCACCCAGCGAGAGTGCCTTCGCGTGCACGGCGTCGACCTTCTCCCGCGATCCGGCCGCCAAGCCCGCCATGACCCCATTGCCCACGGTGGCCGGGCGGCCGTCGTGGGGCTTGCACACGCCGAGCATGCCGACGCCCAGCTGTCGAGCCCAGATCACAATGCGCCCGTCGTTCATGATCTGGGATGCGCCCAACTCGCCGAGCAGTGCGTCGTAGAACGCGACGGCTCGATCCAGATCATTGGTGCCGAGAGTGACGTAATCGATCATGGTTCGTATCCGAGGCAGCCTGCCGTTAGGCCGACTCCTTCTCCCAGCGATAGATGCGCATCGGCGGGACGTTCAACAGCTCGGTCTGGATCCGGGCGCGGCCGAACACCTCGCGGCCCAGGATGTGCACGCGGTCGCGAACCTGATAGGCGACGAAGGCGCCGCCGGGCTCCAGGGCGTCGTAGACCGCGCGCAGGATGTCGAGACCGATCGGCCGCGTCATCGTGGAGAAGGGGATTCCCGACACGATCACGTCCGGCGCTCCGAGGCCGTCTTCGGCCAGGAGCGCGCCGAGATCGGCCGCGCTGCCTCCCTTCACGATCAGGCGTGGGTCGGGCCAGCGCGCCAGCACGTCGACGAAGTGCGGATTGATCTCGATCGCGAGCAGCTTCGCCTCGGGGCGCATCGCGCGCAGGAGCGCCCGCGTGGTGCCGCCGGTTCCGGGGCCCAGCTCGACGATCAGCTTCGCCGCGTCCGCGCGCGTCGCGCGGGTCACGCGCCGCTCGAGGAAGCGCGAGCTCGGGATGATCGAGCCCACCTGCTTCGGTCGCTTCAGGAAGCCTCGGAAGAAGGCGAGGCGGTCGTCGGGCTGGGGGCGCAGGGAACGGCTCATTTCCGGCAAAGGGGGGTCCTCCGGGAGAGGTTTTGGGGGGAGCCGGGTGACGGCTCGAGGTCGGCACTATATAGCCGAATCGGGCGGCCGCAGTCGGATGGAGGCCGCCCGGGACGGCTCAATCGTAGACGGCGTCGATCTGCCAGACGCGTCCTACGTGGTCGTATCGCAGTCGAATCACCACACCGTCCTCACTCTGGACGTCGAAGTGGTCGAAGGCGAAGCGACCCTCCTTCGACCACCAGCCGCCGGTGGTGCGCCAGGGCCCGGCACAGCGCACCACGCGTCCGTTGGCCACGGCGCTGCGAATCCAGGCAGGGCACTGTCGATACCGACGTACCTGGGCGGGAACCGGAGGTCGCAAGGCGCGCAGCACCAACGCACCGGTGAAGGGGGCGGCCTCGGCCGGCTCCGGGATCCCGGGCGATGCGAAGGGAGTGACTTCGAAGACGTCGGGGTGATGGCTGTCGGCTGCGATCGGGGTCCCGACACGGGCGTCGCCGCACAGGCTCTGGAGCGCGGCGAGGGCCTCGCCGAGCACGCCCGGAGCGGGACCGGCGGGGCGGAAGAGATCCAGCTGATCCCGGCGCAGCGGACGACCGCGTGTCTCGATCCGCACGCCGGCGGCCGGGGCCTCGAGCCGCCGCGACTCCAGGGCGTGTCGGGCGATGCGCACCAGCACGCGCAGATCGGCGCTCGGGGCGGCCAGCCCGATGTGGCGCACGTCGCGCGCACCGCCCTCGAGATCGAGTGCGAGCGCGATGTCGCCGCAGCCCAGGTGACGCGCCTCGAGCCGCTCGAGCAGGCGCGAGAGCAGCCCCTGCAGCACGAACAGGAGCGGCTCCAGGCGATCGACCGGCGCCTCGAGATCGATCGCCTCCACCAGGCGCGCGTCGCGCAGCTCGGGCAGCGGCGTCTCGTCGCGGTCGGCGTGCATACGCTGCAGCAGCTCGAGCACGCCGACTCCGAGGCGGGTGGCGAGGCCGCGGCGCGGCAGCGCCAGCAGATCTCGCACGGTGTGGACGCCGAAGCGGGTGAGCGCCTCGGCGAGGGCGTCGTCGGGATCGAGCAGATCGATCGGGAGCGGGGCGAGGAAGTCGCGTTCCTGCTCGGGGAGGAGGACCAGCACGCGTCCGGCCTCGGCCGCGCCCACGGCTTCGTCTCGACACGGAAACGTGTCGATGACGCCGAGTCGCCGCGCGGCGATGGACGCCACGTGGCGCGACGAGGCGACCGCGACGTCGACGGGAAGTCCCAGGCGGCGAATCCGTTCGACGAGGGCGGTGGCGAAGCCGGCCTCGGAGCGGAACAAGGCGCCGGTGCCCTCGGCGTCGACGTAAACGGCTGCTTCGCTGGCGAAGACACCGCCGCTGCACGGGGCGGGAGCCGCGCGCGGCGCGCAGGCGAAGGCAGCGTCGAGCAGGGCGTCGCGCGCGGTCTGGGCGAGGGACGGGGAGACGATGCGGACCGCCAGGACGGCGCACACGCTCCGGGCGTGGGCGACGCTGGTGCCGACCCGCACGCCGGCCCGCTGCGCCTCGGGCGAGACCGAGATCAGCTCCGCGCGCGCGCCCTCGCCGCCGGCGATCGCCAGCGGGCGCCCGCGAAGCTCGGGGTGCGCGCGCTGCTCGGCGGCCAGCGGGAGGTCGGCCACGCGCGCACAGGCGATGCGCACGACCCGATACGCTAGTCGGCCGACTCGGCGCGCAGTCGCAGCGCCGTCGGGCCGCGCAGGGGGCCGCGTCGCCGGCGCACGATCGCCGCCTCGATCTCCAGCCCCTCGAACAGGCTCGGCGTGCCGCGGAAGCGCACCCGGGTGGGTTGGAGGGCGAGCGCGAGGTCGGCGAGCGATCCCGTCACCCGCCGACCCGAGAGCACGATCAGTGCGGTGCGCGTCGCCGCGCCGGCCCGGGCGAGGCGCTGCCACACGGCATCGGGCAGCGCCTCCCATTCGGTCTCGCGGCCGGCCGTGTCGAGCAGCACCACCGCGAAGCCGCGCACCCGAAGCAGGCGATCGCAGCAGCGCACCGCCTCGGGTGCAGCCGGTGGGCGTGCCCACAGCACGCGTTCCAGCCGTACCCCCGCGGCGGTGGCCGAGAGCGGATGGAAGGCGTCGGCCCCGTCCACCACGGCCACCACCCCGCCGGCCGCCGTGGTGCGCGCCAGCAGCGCCAGGGCCAGGGCGGTGCGGCCCGAGGAAGGCGGTCCGGTGAGCTCGCTGAGACTCCCGGGCGCGAAGCCGCCGCCGAGCAGCTCGTCGACGGCCGCAAGCCCCGTCGCGAGAGCCGGTGAGGACTCGGCTGCCTCGTCGCGCGCGAGGCCGCGCCGGATGCCCGAGCCCAGATCGCGCAGCAGGCGGACCAGATCGGAGCGCGCCGGTCGGGTCCCGCCGCGCGAACGCGCGGAAGCAGGGGACGAGGGAGACATGGGGAGACGTATTTTCGTCTCGTTTTCGCTTTCCGGCAAGGGGAATTTCGCGCGCCCGGCCGGTGCTCAGCCCGCCTGGATCCGCGTCCGCCTTCCCTCGATCTTCACCCGTCCCTCGGCGATCAGGCGGATCGCCTCGGGCACCAGACGCCGCTCGGCGGCCTGGACCCGGGCCGCCAGGGAGTCGGGGGTGTCGTCGTCGCGCACTGCCACCGCCTCCTGGAGGAGGATGGGGCCGTGGTCGTACTCGTCGTCGGCGAAGTGGACCGTCGCGCCCGTCACCTTCACGCCCGACTCCAGAACCGCCTCGTGTACGCGGTGCCCGTAGAAGCCCTTGCCCGAGAAGGCCGGGATCAGTGCCGGGTGCACGTTGAGGACGCGCCCGGCGAAGCGCGCGCGCGGCGCGAAGGGGGAGAGGAAGCCGAGCAGGGCGACGAGGTCGATCTCGAAGCGATCGAGCTCGCGGTGGAGCGCGTCGTTGAACTCGGCCACGTCGGGATGCTCGCGTCGCGCGACGGTCAGCGCGGGTACGCCGCGGCGCGCCGCACGCGCGAGACCGCCGGCGCCCGGCTTCGACGAGATCACCGCCTCCACGCGCGCCGGCAGCCCGCCCTCGATCGCCTCGAAGAGGTTCTCGAGGCTGGTTCCCTGGCCCGACAGCAGCACGGCCACGCGCAGCGGCTCCATCGCGCGGATCCTACCACCGCCGCCTCGACACCGCGGGCTGGCGCGGCTACCCATCCGAGCCATGTCGATCCTCGTCTCCGGCTCCGTCGCCTTCGACCACATCATGGTGTTCCCGGACCGCTTCGCGAACCACATCCTGCCCGATCAGGTCCACGCGCTGAACGTCTCCTTCAACATCACCAGCCTCGACACCCACTTCGGCGGCACCGCGGCGAACATCGCCTACCACCTGCGCCAGCTCGGCGCCGACCCGCTGATCCTGGCGGCGGTGGGCTCCGACTTCGGCCCCTACGCCGAGTGGCTCGACCGCCATGCGATCCGCCGCGACGGTCTGGTCTCCTTCGACGACATCCGCACCACGCAGGGCTTCGTCACCACCGATCGCGAGGACTGCCAGATCTGGGCGTACTACGAGGGCGCGATGGCGCGGGCTCACGAGGCCCGGGTGGAGGCCGTGGCGGATCCGCTGGAGCTGGCGATCGTCTCGGCGAACGGCAAGCGGGCGATGCTCGAACACGCGCGCGCCCTGAAGAAGCGCGGCGTGCCCACCTACATCGACCCGAGTCACGGCCTGCCGATCCTCTCCGGCGCCGAGCTGCTGGAGCTGATCGACGGCGCGGCCGGCTACTTCGCCAACGACTACGAGTGGAAGCTCACCGTCGAGAAGACGGGCATTCCGGAGAAGGAGATCGAGGCGCGTTGCGAGAGCGTGATCATCACGCGCGGCGCCGAAGGCTCGGAGATCCGCAGCGATGGCCGCTCGCTGGAGATTCCCCCGTCGAAGGCGGCGAAGATCGTCGATCCGACCGGCTGCGGCGACGCCTACCGCGCGGGCTATCTCTACGGCGTCGCGAACCGACGACCGCTCGAGGTGGCGGGCCGGCTGGGCAGCCTGCTCGGCGGCTGGCAGGTCGAGGTCGAGGGCGCGCAGGTGCTCGACTACGACCTCGCCGCGATCCGCGCACGCTACGACGAGGTGTTCGGCCGGGGCTTCTGACCGCTCCAGCCGGGGGTCGCGTCGGTCGAAGCGTTCGTGGCTCGAGAGAGAGCGCGGAGCCGGACGGAGCGCGAGATGGAGCGCGACAGCGACGTCGTGGTGATCGGGGGCGGCGTGGTGGGCCTCGCTGCGGCGGCGGCCCTGGCGCGCGCTGGGCGCAGCGTCCTGGTCGCGGAGCGCCACGGCGGCTTCGCCCAGGAGACCACCTCGCGCAACAGCGAGGTGATCCACGCCGGCATCTACTACCCGGAGGGCTCGCTCAAGGCACGGCTGTGCGTAGAGGGTCGCGACGCGCTCTACGCGCGCTGCGATCAGCTCGGCATCCCCCATCGACGGATCGGGAAGTGGATCGTCGCCACCGGCGACGCCGAGATCGCCACCCTCGAGCGTCTCCAGCGCGTCGGTACGGCGAACGGCGCGCCGGATCTGCGGATGATGGAGCGCGCCGAGATCGCGCGCGGCGAACCCCACGTGCGCGCGGTGGCGGCCCTGGAGTCGCCCGCCACCGGGATCGTGGATGGCCACGCGCTGTGTCTGTCGCTCGCGGCCGAGGCCGAGCAGCACGGAGCGCTGATCGCGCTCCGCACCGAGGTCGTCGCGATCGCGCCCTGCGCCGGCGGCTATCGCCTGGAGACGCGCTCGGGCGAGGGCGAGGTCGCCGCCGTGCGCTGCGCGGCGGTGGTCAACGCCGCCGGGTTGGCGGGCGACGCGGTCGCCGCGCTCGCCGGCATCGACGTCGACGCGCGAGGCTACCGCCTCCATCCCTGCAAGGGCGACTACTTCGCCCTCGCTCCGGGCGCGGCGGTTTCCGTGCGGAGGCTCGTCTACCCGGTGCCGGTCCAGGCCGGTCTCGGTGTGCACGCCACCCTCGACCTCGGCGGTCGCGTCCGCTTCGGACCCGACACCACCTACGTCGACTCTCTCGACTACCGCGTCGACCCCGCGAAGGCGGCCGTCTTCGCCGAGGCGGTCCAGCGCTATCTGCCCGATCTACGCGGCGAGTGGCTGGCTCCCGACTACGCCGGCATCCGCCCGAAGCTGGCGGGACCGGGGGAGGCGTTTCGCGACTTCGTCATCGCCGAGGAGTCCGCCGCCGGTCTGCCCGGCTTCGTAAACCTGATCGGCATCGAGTCTCCGGGCCTCACGGCGTCCCTCGCGATCGGCGATCGCGTGGCGGAGCTGCTCGCGTCGCTGTGAGCGTCGCGCGGCTCACGAACCCTCCAGCCACAGGCAAGCGGTGGCGATGTTGTCACCGGCGGCGTTGCGGCGCTGCGCCTCCAGGGCGCGTTCGGCGACTCCGCGCGCCGCGGCGAGCGGACGCAGATCTGCGCCCTCCGCGCGGGCGCCGGCGACGGCCTCGGCGACCACGGCGAGCGGATCCGAGACCCCGATCCGCGCCTCGGAGAGTCCGTCGGTCGCCAACACGATCGCGCCCTCGGACCCGGAGCGCTGCACGGTGGTGCGCGCGCAGCGCGCGAGCTGCGCGCGATCGAGGCGCACGTCTCCGAGGTAGGCCACCTCGCCCTCCTGCGCGGGACACGGCTCGCTCGCGCCGGCGCGGTCCACGCGGAAGAGGTGGCTGTCGCCGATGCACAGGCCCGCCCACCAGCCTTCGTGCGGTCGGACCAGACACAGCGCGAGCGTCGTGCGCCCGATCGTCCCGCGCGGGTCCGACGGGCCCGCGGCGATCAGAGCGCGGTGCAGATCGAGCAGCACGTCCGGGGCGTCCTGGCGCCAGCGCTCTTCGAGGGTCCACGTGGTCGAGGCGGTCCAACGCGGCGCATGGCGCTCCAGGATCCGATCGACCGTGCGCTCGGCGCCGCCGTGGCCCCAGTGGCCGTCGGCGACCACCGCGAGCCAGGCATGCGAAGTGAGCGCGAACGCACACACGTCCTCGTTGGGATCCCGGTACTCGTAGGTCTTCTCGGCGCCGCCGCGCGACAGGGCGATGGCCGCGCCGCGCTCGGCCAGCGTCGCCACCGCTCCCACCCACGTATGATCGCGACCGCGCAGGACGCCGGTTCGCATCCGCTTGCCTCACTGGAGCTGCAGCTGGGGGAGGGGAGGCGCGAGTATAGGACGCGCCCAGGCGGGCGACTCGCGAGTCGCCCGACGTGCAGCGACCCGGGCCGGGTTCGAGGGGATTCCGGTCTAGGCGGCCTTCCGGATCGGCGCCGGCGCTGCCGGGCGCGGCTTGTGCACGTGAGCGGGCGGCTCGCGGATCTCCCATACCAGGCCGACCGCCTGCAGGGCGCGCAGCACGTAGTAGGTGATGTCGATCTCCCACCAGCGGAAGCCCTGACGCGTGGAGGCGCAGAAGAAGTGGTGGTTGTTGTGCCAGCCCTCGCCCAGGGTCAGCAACGCGAGCCAGAGGTTGTTGCGGCTCGTGTCCGGCGTATCGTAGCGGCGCGATCCCCAGGTGTGGGCGAGCGAGTTGATCGAGTAGGTGGCGTGCCAGAGCAGCGCGGTGGACACCGCGAAGCCCCAGACGAGACCGGAGAACCCCCCAATCACGGCGCACAGCACCGCCAGGCCGATCACCGGGAGGTGGTGATGGCGGTTCAGGAACACGAGCTCCGGCTGGCTCGCGAAGTCGGAGATCTCTTCCAGCGGCGTGCCGTCCCAGCGTCCGTTGAAGATCCAGCCCTGGTGGGCGTGATAGAAGCCGTCCCTGGGCGAGTGCACGTCGCCGGGGCGGTCCGCGTGGCGGTGGTGGCGGCGGTGGTTGCCAGCCCACCAGAGCGGGCCCTTCTGGACCGCGGAGCACGCCAGGACGGCGAGGACGAGCTGGAACGCGCGGCTCGTCTTGAAGGTGCGATGGGAGAAGTAGCGGTGATAGGCGCCGGTGATGGCGAACATGCGCAGGTAGAAGGTCGCGGCCAGCAGCACCAGGTCGGCGGTCGTCACGCCGACGAAGAACACCAGCAGGCAGGACAGATGGATGCCCCAGTACACGATCCGCGCGATCACGTCCTGGCGCGTCCACCAGCCCTCCGCCGCGGTGAGGATGCGGCCGGCGCGTCCGGCCCCGGTCCGCGGCGCCACCCGCACGTCGGTCTCCACCTTCACTGCACCCCCCACGCTTCCCCTTCCGACTCCTCGGCCGCTGCCGTCAGGACCCTAGGTGTCGCATCGGAGCGCCGCCCTACCCGGGGTGTGAAACTTGCGTAAAACGTGGGCCCGACCCGGCGCACGGATCGCTGCGACCCCGCCCCGGCGGCGCTTGCGCCCGGGATCGCGAGATCGGACACTCGGGCCTCTCGCCGGCCGGACGCGCGAGAGCTGGTGACGAGGTGGAGCGCGTGACCCGCGATCGCAGCGACTGGCGGCTCTCGGAGCCGGAGCGAGGCTCGTATCGGGAGGACGGCTTCTTCGTCCGCCGGTCGGTCTTCGCCGGGGAGGAGCTGGCGGCACTGCGGGCTGCAGCGGAGCGCTGCGTGGATCGCGTGACGGCCGCGATGCAGGCTTCGGACGACCTGTATGCGATCGACGGCAACGTCTACCACGAGGCCGGCGGCGCGACGATCCAGCTCGAGCACGCGCCGGGCACCCAGACGATCCGCGTGATCGAGCCCTTCCACCATCTCGACGACCACCTGGATCGCCTGATCGACGATCCGCGGCTCGTCGAGCCGATGCGTGACCTGATCGGCGACGAGCGCGTCGCGCTCTTCACCGACAAGCTCAATCTCAAGCGACCCCGCGAGGGCTCGGGCTTCCGCTGGCACCAGGACTCCCCCTACTGGGCCCACTTCTTCCCCGAGCTCGACCGGCTCCCCAACGTCATGGTGGCGCTCGACGACGCCGACGAGCAGAACGGCTGCTTCCGGGTGATCCGGGGCAGCCACCGGCGCGGCATGCTGCCGGGGCTCGAGGGCGAAGGTCGCCTCGGTCCGCTGTTCACCGATCCGCGCGCCTTCGACATGTCCGACCAGGTCCCCGCGATCGTTCCGGCCGGCAGCCTGGTCTTCTTCAGCCCGCACACCGTGCACGGCTCCGAACCGAATCGCTCGAACGCACTGCGTCGCGCGCTGGTGCTGACCTATCAGCCCGGCGGCGGGCGGATGTTCAAGGTCGACGCGAAGCGGGAAGCGGGCTGAGCCGACGCGCCTGCTTCACGGCTTGTGGTAGGGCGGGTCGGCGAGCGTTCGCACGTAGGCGACGAGGTCCCAGATCTGCTGATCGCTGAGCGTGCCGCCCCAGGGCGCCATCAGCGGCGACTTGCCGACGGCCGGCCCGCCCTTCTTGATCACCGTGAACAGGTGCTCGTCCGAGAGGGCGTTCATGTAATGGCCGTCGCAGTGCTTCGCGGGCTGCGGATCGAGGCCCGCGGCGCCGGGTCCGCCGCCGCACCCGTCCTTGCCGTGACAGGTGGCGCAGTAGAGCTGGTACTGCTGCGCTCCCTTCGCCGGGTCGCCGGCACTCGCCTCGGTCGCCGGCGCGGTCTCGGTGACGGGAGTGGCGGCCGGCTCGGCGGGCGGCTGCGGCGCCGGCTGCTCGGCGGCGGGGGGCGGGGCCGGCGAAGGAGCGGTGGGCGGCGTGGGGCGCTCCGAGTCACCGCAGGCCAGGGCGGTCGCTGCGATCGCCGTGCACAGCCATCCGTGAGTCACCCGCATCGTCGATCTCCCTCCCGAAAGGCCTCGCGCAGCTCCTCGTAGCTTCGGGTCACCGGGAACTGCGGAAACTCGCGGATCACGTTGTCGGGCGGGCGGAACAGGATGCCCGCGTCCGCGGCGGCGAGCATCGAGGTGTCGTTGTAGGAGTCGCCCGCGGCGATCACCCGGAAGTTCAGGCCCTGGAACGCCTCGACGGCGCGACGCTTCTGGTCGGGGAGCCGCAGGCGGTAGTCGGCCACCCGGCCGCGGTCGTCGACGACGAGGCGATGGCAGAAGAGGGTGGGGTGGCGCAGCTGGCGCATCAGCGGGGCCGCGAACTCGTAGAACGTGTCGGAGAGGATGACCACCTGGAAGCGCTCGCGTAGCCAGTCGACGAAGGCCGGTGCGCCTTCCAGGGGCGAGAGGCCGGCGATCACCTCCTGGAGGTCGGACAGCCCGAGCCCGTGCTCCTCGAGGATGCCGAGGCGCTTCTTCATCAGGACGTCGTAGTCGGGCTCGTCGCGCGTGGTGATCCGAAGTGCGTCGATGCCCGTGCGCTCGGCCACGTTGATCCAGATCTCGGGGACCAGGACGCCCTCCAGGTCCAGACAGGCGATCTTCACGGCGCTCCTCGTCGGATCGTTCCGGTCACGCCTTTCTAGCAGATCCGCTGGTTGGACGCGGAGGCGACCCGCGTCTCGGGTACCGCGTTCGAGCGGCCGATCGGGCACTTCGATAGATTCGCCGGATGCGGACCCTCCCGCGAAGCGCAGCCCGACGTCCATCCTCAGCCCGCCGCGTCGCGGGTCGGGGATGGGGGCTCACGCTCGCCGGGTCGCTGCTGCTGATGTCGGGCTGCGGCGCCGGACCCGACCACACCCAAGGCGACCCGGCGGTGGTGGTCGAGGTGATGCGCGTCGAGCCGGAGCTCTTCGTCGACACCGCCGTGTTCAGCGGGCAGCTCGACGCCGAGTACTCGGTGACGCTCAAGCCCGAGATCGCGGGCGTGGTCGAGTCGGTCGAGTTCGAGCAGGGTCAGCGGGTGGCGCAGGGAGACGTGCTGTTCCGAATGCGGGACGGCGAGCAGGTGGCGAGGCTCCGGGAGGCCGAGGCCCACCGCGACCTGGCGCGGCTGCGCTGGCAGCGCGCGAAGGAGCTCGCGAGTCGGGACGCCTCCTCGGCGGCCGCTTCGGACGCGGCCCGGGCCGAGTGGGAGGTGGCCCGCGCGCGGGTGGATCTGGCCCGCGTCGAGCTCGAGCGTACGCGCATCCGGGCCCCCTTCGACGGCGTGGTCGGTCAGCGCGAAGTGGATCCGGGCGCGCGCGTCGAGGAGGAGGACCCTCTGGTCCGCGTCGACGCGGTGGACCGGCTCCAGCTCACCTTCGCCATCAGCGACGAAGGGCTCTCCTTCGCGCGACCGGGGATGAAGGTGCAGGTCTGGGTGCGCCCCTATCCCGGCGAGAAGTTTCCCGGGAAGGTGTTCTTCGTCTCTCCCACCCTCGATCCCCGAAACCGGCGCATCTGGGTGAAGGCGTGGATCGAGAATCCCGACGGCCGCCTGGTCCCCGGCCTGTTCGCCAACGTCGACCTCGAGGTGCGACGGCGCGAGCGCGCGATCGTGCTGCCCGAGTCGGCGGTCGCGCTCGACCACCAGGGTCCCTATGTGTGGAAGGTCGATGAGGGGAATCGCGTGACGCGCATGCCCGTGGAGGTGGGCGTGCGCGAGCGGGGGGTGGTCGAGATCGTCCAGGGTCTGGCGGCGGGGACCCGCGTCGTGACGGCCGGGACGAACAAGGTGAGCGAAGGCGTCGAGATCCGGGAAGCGCAAAATCCGCTGATCGGACGTGCCGGCAGCACCGCTCCCGAAGGCTCGCTGATCGGCGAGGGGACTTGAGCGGAGCGGTCCGGTGAAGATCTCCCAGGTCTGCATCGACCGGCCGGTGCTGGCGTCCGTGATGTCGCTCGTGATCGCGCTCTTCGGCGCGATCGGACTGTCGCGGCTGCCCAATCGCGAGCTCCCCGACGTCGATCCGCCGATCGTATCGGTCACGACCGTCTTTCCAGGTGCTGCGCCCGAGGTCGTGGAGACCTCGGTCACGGATCGGATCGAGGACCAGGTCAACGGCATCCCCGGCGTCAAGCACCTGATCTCCGAGAGCCGCGAGCAGGTGTCGCTGATCACGATCGAGTTCGAGCTCGACGTCGACGTCGACGAGGCCGCCAACGACGTGCGCGACCGCGTCGCACGCGTGCGCAACGAGCTGCCCGAAGAGGTGGAGGAGCCGGTCGTCGCCAAGCGCGACTCCGATGCCAACGCCCAGATGTGGCTCGCGCTGTCGGGTGCGCGATACGACCAGATCGAGCTGACGACCCTCGCCGAGACCCGCGTGATCGACCGGCTGGCGAAGCTGCCGGGCGTCGCGAGCGTGATCATCGGCGGTGAGCGCCGTTACTCGATGCGCCTGTGGATCGACAATCGCATCCTGGCCTCCCAGGGAATGACGATCCTCGATATCGAGGAGGCGCTGAACCGACAGAACGTCGACATCCCGTCGGGTCGGGTCGAGTCGGAGAGCACCGAGTTCACCGTTCGCAGCCTGGGCGAGCTCCAGACCGCCCACGACTTCGAGAATCTCGTGCTCGCCGATCGCGGTGGAGATCTGGTGCGCCTGCGCGACATCGCCCGGGTGGAGGTAGGCGCCGAGGACGTGCGCAAGATCGTTCGTGTGAACGGGGTTCCCGCCGTCGGCCTGGGCATCGTGAAGCAGTCCAAGGCGAACACCCTCGACGTGGCCGATGCGGTGCGCGGGGAGGTGGAGGCGCTCCGCAAGGAGCTGCCGCCGGGCGTCGATCTGGCCGTCTCCTTCGACTCCTCGACCTTCATCCGCCAGTCGATCAGCGACGTCACGCGGACGATCTTCGAGGCGGCGCTGCTCGTCGTGCTGGTGATCTACGCCTTCCTGCGCTCGCTGCGCGCGACGCTCGTGCCGGCCGTGGCGATCCCGGTCTCGATCCTCGGCGCGATGGCGTTCCTCTATTTCGCGGGCTTCACGCTCAACACGCTCACCCTGATGGGTGTGACGCTGGCGATCGGACTGGTCGTGGACGACGCGATCGTGGTGCTCGAGAACAACACCCGCTGGATCGAATCGGGGGCCACGCCGATCGAGGCGGCGCGGCGCGGCATGCAGGAGATCTCCTTCGCCGTGGTCGCTGCCACGGTGTCTGCGGTGGCGGTCTTCCTTCCCCTCACCTTCCTCAGCGACCTGACCGGCCGGCTGTTCCGCGAGTTCGCCGTGACGGTGGCGGCCGCCCTCGCGGTGTCGGGCTTCGTCGCCGTCACGCTCTCTCCGGCGCTCTGTGCACGCGTCCTGCGGCGCGGCCAGACCGAGCGCGGAGTCAAGGCGGTGCTGGCGCGAGCCCTGAACCGGCTCACCGAGGGCTACGGGGCTCGGGTCGCGCCCGTTGTGGCTCGGCCGGGTCGCTACGTGGTGTTCGCCGCCGCCTGGATCGCGATGGGCTTCGTGCTCTTCGCGAGCATCGACGAGGAGCTGATCCCCGACACGGATCGGAGCACCGTCATCGTCTGGACCCAGGCACCCGAGGGCGCGACGATCGAGTACATGAACCAGTACCAGCAGCAGGCCGAGCAGGTCGTGCTGGCCACGCCCGAGGTCAGCGGCGCCTTCTCCGTGGTCGCGCTCGGCATCGGCACCCCTGGACTGGTGAATCAGGGCATCATCATGACCTCGCTGGTCGACGCGGCCGATCGCGACCGGACCCAGAGCGAGGTGGCAGACGACATCGGCGAGCGGTTGTCCGAAGTCGCCGGAATCAAGGCCTACGCCCAGGAGCCCTCGCCGCTGCAAGGCTTCAGCGCCGCGAGCGTGGACGTCAGCATCCAGGGGCCCGATCTCGCCGGGCTGGCCGAGATCGGAGGCGCCCTCGAGCGAGGGGTTCGTGCGCTTCCGGGCTACGGCCACACCGACCTCGACATCCACCTCGACAAGCCGCAGCTCGACATCGACATCGACCGCGATCGCGCCAGCGAGCAGGGCGTGAGCGTGCGGCAGATCGCCCGCACGTTGCAGGTGATGCTCGGCGGCTCCGATCTGTCCACCTTCAAGCTGGATGGCGAGACCTACGACGTGGTCGCCCAGCTCGGACGCGGCGACCGCAACGACCCGCGCGACATCCTCGAGCTGCCGGTGCGCAACGCCTCGGGCGACCTGATCTCGCTGTCGGCGCTGGTGAACGTGCGCGAGACGATCGCCCCTCGCGCGATCCACCACTACGACCGGCTGCGAAACGTGCGATTCACGGCCCGGCCCGAGCAGGTGTCCCAAGGCGAGGCGATCGAGCGCGTGGCGGAGATGGCGCAGGCCCTGCTCCCGGACAGCGGTGGCTACCAGGTGCACCTGGCGGGCGAATCCGAGAAGTTCGTCGAGTCCGGGAGCGCGCTCGCCTTCGCGTACGCGCTGGCGATCGTGATCGTCTACCTCGTGCTGGCGGCACAGTTCGAGAGCTTCGTGCACCCGGTGACGATCCTGGCGGCGGTCGCCCTCTCCTTCACCGGGGCGCTGCTGGCGCTCTGGGCGACCGGGGCGACGCTGAACATCTACAGCAAGATCGGTCTGGTGATGCTGGTCGGGCTGGTCACGAAGAACGGAATCCTGATCGTCGAGTTCGCGAACCAGCTGCGCGGCCGGGGTCTGGCCCTCGAGGAGGCCGCCGCCCAGGCCGCTCGCACGCGCTTCCGTCCCATCCTGATGACGGCTCTCGCGACCCTGGTCGGCATCCTGCCGATCGCCCTCGGACGGGGCGCCGGCGGCGACTCTCGGGCGCCGCTCGGGATCGCGGTGGTGGGGGGGACGTTCTTCTCCACGGCCCTGACCTTCTTCGTGGTCCCTGCCACCTACGTGGTGATCGAGCGGGCTCGCGCGCGTTGGGGCGGCCGCCGGGCCTCGGCCGAAGCGCCCTCCGCTCCGATTCCGGTCGCGGGCGGCCGATGAGCCCCGCGTGACGTCGCTCGAAGCGATCTGGCTCGGGATCGTGCAGGGACTGACCGAGTTCCTGCCCGTCTCGAGCAGTGGACACCTGGTGATCGTGCAGGCGCTGCTCGGCGTGACGCACAAGGGCGTCGTGTTCGAGGTGGCGGTCCACGTGGCGACCCTGCTCTCGGTTCTCGCGTTCTACCGCGCCCGGGTCGCGGCGCTCGCCTTCGGCGCGTTGAGCGGACGTCGCGACGCGCTCGAGTACGTCGCCAAGCTCGCCCTGGCCACCGTTCCCGCGGTCGCCCTGGTGCTGATCGCCGGCGACTTCCTCGAGGGCCTCTTCGATCGGCCGGTCGTCGCGGGCTGGGGGCTACTCGCGACCGGGGCGATCCTCTGGTCGACGCGCCTCACGCTGCCGAATGCGACGATCGAACAGCCGAGCTGGTCCGCGGCGTGGTGGATCGGCTGTGCCCAGGCCATCGCCATCGTGCCGGGCGTGTCGCGCAGCGGTTCGACGGTGGCCGCATCCCTGGCGCTCGGTGTCGCGCCGCCGGCGGCAGCGGAGTTCTCGTTCCTGATGAGCGTGCCCGCGATCCTCGGCGCGGCCGTCCTGAAGGCCGGCGACCTGTCCCGGATCGCCCCGGGAGAACGGCTGCCGATCGCCCTGGCGATCGTGGCGGCGGGGATCTCCGGCTTCGCGGCAATCTGGCTCTTCGTCCGCCTGTTGCGGACCCGGGGCTTCCACCGCTTCGCCTACTACACCTGGGCGGTGGGCGCGCTGTTCCTGATCTGGCTCGGCGCTCGCTAGGAGGGCGACTCGGGAGTCGGTCGACACGCAGCGAGGCGATGCCGAGCAAAGGCGGGCCCCTGCCGGGTAGTCGAAACGAAGACCGCCGCCCGGCGGCTGCGGGGCGGCGGCTCGATCACATAGCGCGCCGACGTGCTAGGGCTCGAGGATCGGGTGGAGATTCTGAGCCGGCAGCGTCTCGCGCAGCTTCTTCAGGGCTCGCGCTTCCAGCTGGCGGACACGCTCGCGGGACAGGCCGAGCGACTGTCCGATCTGCTCGAGGGTGTGCTCCTCTTCTCCACCGAGGCCGTAGCGCAGGCGCAGGATCAGCTGCTCGCGCGAGGTCAGCGCACCGATCAAGTAGCCGACACCCGAGCGCATCCGCTCGCCGTCGAGACCGTTGTCCGGAGCCGAAGAGGTGGGGTCCGCCACGAAGTCCTCGAGGCGCTTCTCGGTGCCCGCGACCGACGATTCGAGCGAGATCGCCTCGCGCGACAGCAGGTCGAGAGCCTCGAGCGATCCCGCGTCCGTGCCCAGCTCCGGCGCCAGCTCGGCCGGCGTCGGCTCGCGGCCCAGCTTGCCCGTCAGCTCCGCGCGCACGCGCTGGCTGCGCTGCAGCCGGTCGTGGACGTGGGAGGGCAGGCGGATCGTCCGCGAGTGGTTCTGGATCGCGCGCACGAGCGCTTGTCGGATCCACCACACGGCGTAGGTCGAGAACTTGAAGCCGCGCCGGTGGTCGAACTTCTCCACCGCGCGGATCAGGCCGAGGTTCCCCTCCTGGATCAGGTCCGGGAAGGAGAGGCCCAGGTTGCGGTAGTCCTTCGCGATCGCCACCACGAGCTTCAGGTTGTGCTCGATGAAGCGATTCTTCTCCTGACTCATCCGCTCGTGGGCGTTCTCGACGTCCGCGACGCGATCGAGGAGCTCGGCCCGCGTCAGCTCCGCCTCGACCTCGAGGTCGCGGAAGCGCTTCGTACCGCGCCGCGCGCGCTTCATCTCGCGCGCCAGCTCAAGCACCTTGAGGCGCATCTCCGAGAGCACCGCGAGCGAGAGCTGGGCGGACTTCATCTCCCGGGAGATCCGGGCGTCGACCTTCGCGAGCTCCTTGGCCGCATCCGAGTCGCGCGCCTTGTCGCGATGGGCCAGCTGGGTCCGCAGCCGCTTCACCGCCCGCTCGACCCGCGCTGCGATCTCGCCCGTCTCCTCGTCGCCTACGGACTCGGAGAGCTTCGCACCGGTATGAGAGAGCGCCCGCAGCTCGTCCCAGCGGGCCACCACGTGGCGCGCGCACAGGGGAATCGCGTACAGCGCATCGCGCAGATCCTGGGTGGCGGCCTCGAGCTCCTTGGCGAGGAGGACCTCCTCCTCGCGCCGCAGCGTGCGCGTGCCGCCGATCTCCTGGAAATAGGACTCCAGCGGTCGCCGCTCCCGACCGGGATCCAGGTCTTCGGCCGGGGCCGCCCGGGTCGCGCCCGTGGCTTCCTGCACGGCTTCAGCGGGCTTTGTCTTCTCTTCCACCTTCACGACGAATTCCTCGAACCCCCGGTGCGACTCCGAACCGAGGTGTCGGATGCCGCCCAGGGCATTCTCGTTTGGAGCGTTTGATTGAACATTTCCGGCGTCCCCCGCGTGGCAAATCCGACGGCTGGGTCTGGATGCACGAGACGGAGCCGTTGGCCGGTGGGCGCAACAGGCAGGAATGGGGGAACGATGTCCGGCCCGACGGCGGTGTGTGAGCGATCTGTCGGGGGGGTACTCGAACAGCCCGGTATATTGCGGAATCGATCCTCTCAAGTCCAGTGATTTCTAGGGTTTGGGCCGCTCCCTGCAGACCGGCCGGCGGTCTCCGGCCCGGACGCACCGCGAACGGCACCTGGGGCACTTGGGGGGTGGTAATGAGACATCGTTTGGTATCGGCGAAACGGGACTTCCTCGCGAGCAAGAACTCTCAACAATCGCGCCGATGTCCATCGCTGCGGAAGGGCGAGACCCCAACTTGTGTCCCTGCGGGGCCCAGGGGCTAGAACGCCCAAACCCTGGGAATCAGGAAGAGCGCCAGCGCGCCGCAGACCAGATCGAGCGGGATCCCCACCTTAACGAAGTCCGTGTACCGGTACCCGCCCGGTCCGTAGACGATCAGATGCGTCTGATACGCCACGGGTGACGCGAAGGCGCAGCACCCGCCCAGGATCACGGCCATCACGAAGGGGCGCGGGTCCGCCCCGATCTGCGCGGCGGTGGCCACGGCGATCGGGAAGGTGAGGGCCACAGCGGCGTTGTGGTGGAGCAGCTCGGCCAGCACCAAGGTGGCCGCATAGACGACCCCGAGCGTCACCAGCGGTCCCAGCGCCCCCGCCGAGCCGACGATGGCGCCGGCGACGGCGGCGGCGGCGCCGCTCTTCTCCATCGCGGAGGCGATTCCGAGGCCCGCGCCGATCACGA
>CAZZFT010000014.1:0-18624 GCA_964653555.1 uncultured Spirochaetales bacterium
TTCGCGCCCGAGATCTTCAACTGCTCGGCGCCCGACACCGGCAACATGGAGGTACTCGCCCGCTACGGCAGCGAGGCGCAGAAGAAGCAGTGGCTGCTGCCGCTGCTCGAGGGCCGCATCCGCTCGGCCTTCGCCATGACCGAGCCCGACGTCGCCTCCTCGGACGCGACCAACATCCAGACGCGCATCCGCCGCGACGGGGACGACTACGTGATCGACGGGCGCAAGTGGTTCATCACCAACCTGGCGCATCCCCACTGCCGTCTGCTCATCGTGATGGGCAAGACCGACCCCGAAGCGCCGCGCCACCGGCAGCAGAGCATGGTGCTGGTGCCGATCGACGCTCCCGGCGTCGAGCGGGTCCGCAACATCAGCGTGCTGAACGCGCACTCGCCGGTCGGCCACGGGGAGCTGGTGCTGCGCGGCGTCCGCGTCCCGGCGACGAGCCTGCTCGGCGAGGAGGGCGGCGGCTTCGCCATGGCGCAGGCGCGGCTGGGACCCGGCCGCATCCACCACTGCATGCGCTCGATCGGCAAGGCCGAGCTGGCCCTCGCGCTGCTGTGCGCGCGGGCCCGGGAGCGCAAGGCCTTCGGCCGGTACCTGCACGAGCATGGATCGGTGGCCGAGGCGATCGCCCTCTCGCGCATCGAGATCGACCAGGCCCGCCTGCTGGTCCTGCACACCGCGCATCGGATCGACACCGTGGGAGCCCGGGCGGCGCGCAAGCAGATCGCGATGATCAAGGCCCTGGTGCCGGCGATGCAGGCCCGCGTCGCCGATCGCGCGATCCAGGTGTTCGGCGCCATGGGACTCTCTCCGGACACCCCGCTCGCCGACATCTACACCGAAGCGCGGACGCTGCGCATCGCCGACGGCCCGGACGCGGTGCACCTCCAGACCGTCGCCCGCGTCGAGATCGAGGAGGCGGCGGCGCAGCGGAGCGAGACGTCCCGCTATCTGCCGGCGGGTTCGCACAGAACCGCTGCCTGAGGAGCGCGTCGGCCGACTCAAGAGAGTCGGCCGACGCGCAGCGAGCCGAAGGCGAGCGAAGGCGGGCCCCTGCCGAGCTAGCTTCCGCCCGCGCATGAAGTCCCTGCTGTACGGGCTCTGGATCGTCGGCTTCTCGCTCTTCGTCGGACTGCTCGCCTACGAGGGCTTCTCGGAGGTGGTGGCCGCGCTGGCGTCGGTGGGGCTGGGCGTGGTGGCGGTCGTCGCCTGGCATCTGGTCCCGATGGCGACCGACACCGTCGCCTGGGCGGTGCTGTTTCCGCCCGCCGACCGGCGGCCGTTCCCGCGGCTCTTGCGGCTGCGCTGGCTGTGCGAATCGGTCAACACCTTGCTGCCGGTCGCACAGGTCGGGGGAGACCTGGTGCGCGCGCGTCTCTTGATGCGCGAGGGCCTATCCGGGCCGATGTCGGGGGCGAGCGTGGTGGTGGACCTCACCACCGCCGTCCTGATGCAGCTGGCCTTCGCGCTGCTCGGCGTCGGACTGCTCGTGGCCCGCGGCGGCGACCGCGCGACCGTCGAGGGTCTGCTGGCGGGAATCGGGATCTTCTCGCTGCTGCTCGGCGGCTTCTACCTGGCCCAGCGAATGGGATTGTTCGGCGGCCTGGTGCGGATCCTCGAGCGCATCGCCGCGGGCACCGACTGGCTCAACGTCGCCGGATCGGCCGACGCGCTCGATCGCGACGTCACCTATCTCTACGGGCGACGGCGGCCGCTGCTCGTTTCCTGCATCTGGCGCTTCGGCGCCTGGACGCTCGGCGCCGGCGAGGTGTGGCTCGCGCTGACCTTCCTGAGCCACCCGGTGAGCGTCGTCGAAGCGGTGATGCTGGAGGCGCTGGGAAACGCGGTGCGCGGCGCCGCCTTCGCGGTGCCCGGGGCGCTCGGCGTCCAGGAGGGGGGTCTGATCCTGCTGGGCTCGCTGATCGGCATCCCCGGCGAGACGGCCCTCGCTCTCTCGCTGCTCAAGCGGGTGCGGGAGCTGGCTCTGGGACTGCCCGGTCTCGTCGTCTGGCAGGTGGCCGAGGGACGTCGCTGGCCCGGATCGGGCGGCGCGGCGCGCTGACCGGCCCAACGGCCGACGGCTCAGGGCTCGAAGCCGTGGGCGTCCATCACGTCTCCGAGCCGCTCCTGCACCCACGCGCGAGAGAGCCCGAACTCCTCCAGGCTGTAGAGGTGCTCGCTCTGGTAGCGACGGCTGCGCTCGATCGCCTCGTGGAGCCGGGCGCGGAAGGCGTCGCCGGGCTCGAAGCCGAAGTGCCGGTAGATCCGATCGATCACCGCCGCCGGGTCGGCCACCAGGTCGGAGTAGAGGATGCAGATGTAGCGCTCCTCGTCGAGCTTGTTGTGCGCCTCGTACATCGCGCGCATCCAGGAGACGGCGACGTCGGCGTAGGCTCGGGACGTCGCGGGGTCGGACGCGATGTCGGGGGAGTGCACCCGCCAGGCCGGTCGGAACACGCTCACGTGCGAGGGGAGGCACTGGTAGGGATGGCGCACCATGTGGACGATGCGCGCGTCGGGGAACGCCTCGATCATCGATCGGACCCGACCGCCGAAGGACGTGCTCTTCGAGAGCAGCATCTTCTCCGGGCCGGTGGCGTGGAGATGGCGCTGGAGCGTGCTGCGGTAGTAGCGCATGTAGGCCCTGCGCTCGTCCGAGGGCAGCTCGTCCGGGAAGGCCACCTCGCGCAGCGCGTCGATGTAGGGGAAGAGCAGGAAGATCGCCTCGCTGACGAAGATCCAGAACAGGAAGCCCTCGTCCTCCTCCGGGCGCGAGAACTGCATCGGGTGCATGTCGCGCCAGCCTCGGAACAAGCGGCGCTCGATCCAGCCCACCCCGCGTGCAACGGGTCCGCCGAGCTTGCGGTCGAGCGCGCCGAGGCACTGGACACCGCGCACGAGCAGCACGGAGGGGAACACGGTGTGGTAGAGCTTCACGTGAGAGAAGCGCTCTTCGTCGAGGGCGAGCAGGAACTGCATGTAGGTGGTGCCGCTGCGCGGCGCGCCGGCGATGAAGACCGGCGCGCGCAAGGGCTGCTGGGCGAAGTCGGGACAGAAGAGCCGGTCGAGACCGCGGGCGAGCGAGTTCAGCGCGCGCAGGGAGACGTAGACCGCGCCGACCCCCAGCGTGACGCCCCAGCGTCGGACGGAGAAGGGTCGCTCGCGGAAGGTGATGCGGAGGGCGGTGCGGAAGAGACGGCGGTTCAGATACATGGCCTTCGATCACGCGGGCGTGCTCGCAGGGTGGAGCGATACCCATACCTTTTCGGACCGTTCCGCCGCATCCCTTCCAGCCCTCCCCGGAGCGATCCGCGACGTCGGACGCGGTCCCGACCGGACCGCAGAAGTCCGCCCGCGCCCGAAGCGTCCGGAGTAGAATCACCCCGCCTATGCTGCGCCGGATCGTGCTCTTGCTCGTGGTCCTGCTCCCGCTGCGGGCGCCTGCCGGCGGGCTCTTCGCCGTCGGCCGCGACGACCGCGCCGTGCTCGAGTTCGACGACGGTGACGGCTCGCTCACCCGCGTCTTCGCCGAGACCATCGACGCGGGCTTCCAGAATCCGGGCGGCATCGCACTGCGCCCCGGAGACGGCGCGCTGTTCGTCTCGAGCCGCGGCTCGGGCGAGATCTGGCGCTACGAGACACCGACCGGCGACGCGGTGACGCCCGCCGTGATCGGTGGGCTGTTCCAGCCCGGCGGCATCGACTTCGACGCCGCCGGCGCGCTGCTCTACTTCTCCGACGCGGCGACCGTGGACTCGGAGACGGTGGACGCCGTCAAGCGCCTCGATGTCGCCGGCGGCACCGTCACCACCGTGGGCTCGACGACCGGCGCCGACTTCGCCGACGTCGCCGTGAACGGGGCCTACGTGTTCGCGACCGACACGGACGGGAATCGCGTGATCCGCTACCCGGTCGCGGGCGGTCCGGGCACGACGGTGATCGGCTCGGGCCTGTCGGCGCCGACGGGGATCGTCTTCGTCTCGCCGACCCTCCTGCTCGTCGCCGATACCGGATCGGATCGCGTGCTCGAGTACGAGGACGTCGGCGGCAGCTGGGGGCTCTCGCGTGTCGTGCTGACGGCCAGCTCCGGCGTGGGAGACCCCTGCGGCCTCGCCCTCTCGGCGAGCGGGCTCAGCGTCACGGGCTGTGCCTCGAACGACGTGGTGGAGGTCGACCTCGCCACGCTCGCCGTGGCGCCGCTCGTCGCGCCCGGCGCCGGCGGGCTCGCCGCCCCAAAGGACGCCGCGTGGCAGGGCGCCACGCTGCTGGTCGCGAGCGGCGTGGCGAACGCCGTGCTCTACTTCGACGCCGCCGGCCAGCCGACCGGGGTCGCTGCGCGCGGCGTCTCGACCCAGCTCGACGGGGGCTTCGCCTTCTCCGACGACGGAACGCGGTTGGCGGTGGCGAGCTTCAGCGAAGGCGACGTCGTCGAGTACGACGCGGATTCGGGCGCGCTGCTGCGCACGGTGGGCAACGTGTGTTTCCTCCCGACCGACGTCGCCTACGGGCCCGACGGCGACCTGTTCGTCGCGTGCCTGGGCGGCAACGAGGTGCAGCGCGTGGATGCGGCGACCGGCGCCGTGGTCGGCGCGTTCGTGCTCGGCGGCTCGGGGGGGCTGGTGGCGCCGCGCAGCCTGGCCTTCGGCCCGGACGACGACCTGTACGTGGCGAGCGCGAGCGGCGAGATCCTCCGCTACGACGGCGGCTCGGGCTTCTTCCTGGGCGCCTTCGTCGACGCCTCGGGCAACGGCGGCGGCCTCCTGGATCCCCAGGGCTTCCGCTTCCACGGGGGCGTCCTCTACGTCGCCTCTGCCTTCAACCACGAGGTGAAGACCTTCGACGCCACGAGCGGCGCCTTCCTCGCGACCCTGGTCTCGGGCGGCGGCCTCGACACGCCCACCGCGCTCGACGTGGGAGCCGACGGCGACCTCTACGTGGCGAGCTCGGGAGACGACAGCGTGCGGCGCTACGACGCGACGACCGGCGCCTTCGCGGGCGTGTTCGTGGCGCCGGGCACCGGCGGGCTCGACGGGCCGATCGATCTCGCCTTCCGTCCTCTGCCGGAGCCGGCGGGGGCGACCGCCCTGTTCGCGGGTGCGCTGCTGGTCGTCGGCCTGCGGCGACGGCAGAGTAGGGCGTCATGAGACGACGGCTGCCGGCGATCGCGGCGGGAATCGCGGTCGCGGCGATCGGCGCCGCGCTGTGGAGCCGGTGGCACGGTGCCCCGCGCGTAATCGAGCCCGGCGAGCCGGTGCCCTCGGGCGAGACCGTCGACCTGCGCTTCGACGACGAGACCTGGAAGCTCTCGAAGCGCGAGACCACGCGCGAGGAGAGCCTGCGCGGCGCCGACCTGTCCCGGGCCCTCCCCGAGCCCGACCCCGCCGACCCGGAGCGCGGCGCCAACGAGTCGGCGCGCGTGCTCGACGACATGGCCCGGGACGCCTGGCTCTCCGGCGACGTCGAGGGCGCGATGGACCTGTTCGAGCAGGCGGTGGCGGCGGACCCCGACGACTGGGTGCCCCGCGCCCATCTCGGGCGACTGCTCACGGCGGCCCACGACCACGCCGGCGCCCGCGAGCAGCTCGAGCGCGCGGCCGCCCTGGCTCCCGACGACCCCCAACGCTGGCTCGACCTCCAGACCCTCTACGAGCGCACCCTCGACCTCGACCTCGCCTTCGAGGCCCGCCGGCGGGCCGAGGCCCTCGCTCCGGGGCGGCCGATCGCCAAGGACTGGGCCGGCTTCTGGATGGTCGAGGGGGCCGAGGCGGTTCCCTGACCCCCGCCGGGACGGACGGGCCGGCGGTGCCCGGGGCGTAGTTCCGCTTGCTTCAGCGAGACGATCGGCTCAGGATACGCGCAGTGGCCTGCCCACGCGGCTCGCCCGGCCCTTACGGACGCCCTTACGGAGGTTGTGCAAATGCGGATCCACCCGTCCATCCACGTGGCGACCCTCGCCGCCGTGCTGCTCGGACTGTCGACCCCGGCCCCGGCCGACACGACGATCACCGGCGAGAAGCAGGGAGCCTTCTTCACGATCACGGTGCCCGACGCCTGGAACGGCGACCTCGTGATCAACAACCACGGCTTCGACTTCGACGCGCCCGATCCCAACCCGGGGCTCGGGCCGCTGGCGCCGGTCATGCTCTCCGAGGGCTACGCGATCGCCGCCTCGAGCTACTCCCAGTGCTGCTGGGCGCTGTTCAGCACCCAGAAGGACCTGAACCGGCTGCTCGGCGTCTTCGAGGCCAACTTCGGCGCGCCGAACAACGTGATCCTGCACGGCTTCAGCCTCGGTGGGATCGTCACCGCCCAGGGCATCGAGAAGCTCAGCGCCAACGTCGTGGGCGCCTATCCGCTGTGCGGTGCGCTCTCGGGCAGCCGCTCCTGGGACGGCGCCACCGATCTGCGTCTGGTCTACGACGAGATCTGCGACGGTGTGGCGGGCGCGACGATTCCCGGACCGGAGACGGGCCTGCCGGCGCCCGGCCACCCGGGCTATCCGTTCTCGCTGCTCCAATCGGTACTCGCCGCCAACGCCTGCTTCGGCAACCTGCTCCCGCCCGCTGCGCGGACGCCCGACCAGCAGTCGCGCCTGAGCCAGTTCCTGGCGGTGACTCAGATCCCCGAGTCGTTCGTGTCCACCGACATCCCCTTCGCGAGCCACGGCGTGTCGAACGTGATCTTCGATCCGGGCAAGCTCGACGGCGGACAGGGCATGTCGAACATCGGCGTCACCTACAACGACCCGGTGGTGAACGCGAACATCCTGCGCGTGACGCCGGACAAGAAGGCGCGCAAGCGGCTCGAGAAGTACTACTCGCCCAACGGCAACGTGGGCGACACGAAGATCGTCTCGATCCACACCGACAAGGACGGTCTCGTGATCGTCGAGAACGAGTCCGCCTACCAGAGCGTGGTGCCCGCGGCGAACCTGAGCGTCGGTGTCGCGATCGAGGCCGCGCCGAGCCACTGCGGCTTCACCCAGGCCGAGATCCTGGGCGGCTGGGAGGCCCTGCGCGGCTGGATCGCGGGCGGCCCCCAGCCCACCGCGGCGACGCTCCAGGGCACCTGCCAGGTCGTCGAGGGCCTCGGCGCCTCCGGTCCGTGCCGGATCGATCCCGGCTACGTGATCGGCGACTTCAGCGATCGCATCCCCGAGCGCTGAGCTCCGAGCGGTCTCTCCGAAGCAGAGCGGGCCCGCATCCCCGGGGTGCGGGCCCGCTTCTCGTCTGACGGCGCCTCCGCCGCTAGAGCTCGATCTGCGTGCCGAGCTCCACGACCCGGTTCGGCGGGATCCGGAAGAAGCCGGTCACTCCCGCGGAGTTCTGGGCGAGCAGGGCGAACAGCCGCTCCCGCCAGCGCGCCATCCCGGAGCGCCCGGCCGGGATCAGCTTCTCGCGGCCGACGAAGTAGGTGGTCGTCATCGGATCGATCGGAAAGGTCTCCGAGCTCGCGAGGGCCAGGGCGCGGGGCACGTTCGGGTCCTGCATGAACCCGTAGTGGACGACCATCCGACAGAATCCCTGACCCAGGGGCTGCACGTCGAGGCGCTCGCGGGCCATCAGGTAGGGTGACCGGGCCGTGTCCACGGTCAGGAGGATCACCTGTTCGTGGACGACGTGGTTGTGCTTGAGGTTGTGCAGCATCGCGTGCGGGGTTCCCTCCGGGTCGCCCGTCATGAACACCGCGGTCCCGGGCACGCGCACGACTTTGCTCTTCGCGACATCCTCGAGGAAGGTCTCGAGGGGGAGAGACGCCTCCCGCAGCCGCCGGCCCAGAACCTGCCGGCCGCGCTTCCAGGTGCTCAGGATCGTGAACACCGCCAGGGCCACGAGCAGCGGGAACCAGCCCCCGTGCTCGATCTTGATCACGTTCGCGCCGAGGAAGGCGAGGTCGATCACGAGGAAGGCCGCGGCCAGCGCGCCCGCCGTGAGACGGCTCCAGTGCCAGCGGCGCCTCGCCAGCACGTAGAAGAGGATGGTCGTGATCACCATCGTGGTGGTGACCGCCATGCCGTAGGCGGCGGCCAGGTTCGTCGAGGCGCCGAAGCCGAGCACCAGCCCGCAGCAGGCCACCATCAGCATCCAGTTGACGGGACCGACGTAGATCTGGCCCTCCTCGTCGGAGGAGGTGTGTGTGACCGGAATGCGCGGGCAGTAGCCGAGCTGCACGGCCTGGCGCGTCAGGGAGAAGGCCCCGGTGATGACCGCCTGGGAGGCGATGATCGTGGCGAGCGTCGCGAGCGCCACCAGCGGGTACAGCGCCCAGGACGGAGCGAGGCGGTAGAAGGGGTTGTGGGCCGCCTCCGGATCGGCGAGCAGCAGCGCGCCCTGCCCGAAGTAGTTGAGAAGCAGGGCGGGAAGGGTGACGGCGAACCAGGCGAGGCGGATCGGTGGGCGCCCGAAGTGTCCCATGTCGGCGTAGAGGGCCTCGGTTCCGGTGACGACGAGGAACACGGCGGCCAGCACCAGGGCGCCGTCGAGGCCGTTGTGCGCGAAGAACAGCGCCGCGTAGACGGGGCTCAGCGCGCGGAGCACCGAAGGCTCGGCGACGATGGCGCGGAGCCCGAGCGCGCCGAGCACGATGAACCACACGAGAGTGATCGGTCCGAAGACAGCGCCGACGCTCGCCGTCCCGCGGCGCTGCACGACGAACAGCGCCACCAGGATGACGATCGTCACGGGGACCACGTAGGGCTGGAACAGCGGCGTCGCGACCTCGAGACCTTCGATCGCGCTCAGCACCGAGATCGCGGGGGTGATCATGCCGTCGCCGTAGAGGAGCGCGGCGCCGAAGAGCCCCAGGACGGCCAGCCGCCAGGGCGCCCCCCGCACCGGAGCCTGGCTGGGGACGACCTGTGCCATCAGGGCCAGGATTCCGCCCTCCCCGTGGTTGTCGGCGCGGATCACGAACACGAGGTACTTGATCGAGACGACCGCGATCAGCGCCCAGACGATGAGCGACAGGACGCCGAGCACGTTGACCGGATCGACCGGCACGCCGTACTCGCCGTAGAAGCACTCGCGGATCGCGTAGAGCGGACTGGTCCCGATGTCGCCGTAGACGACGCCGAGGGCGGCGAGGGAGAGCGTGAGCAGCTTGCGCCGGCCCGGCGGCTCCGCGGACGGCTCTGCCATCACAGGCGTCCGTCGCTCGCCGGCGCCCGATCCCCCCCACCCAGGTCTACCCGCACGAGCCCCATTATGGCCTGTCTCCGGGGCCTCGTGCGACCTCCCGACTCCCTGCGCGCAGCAGGTCGAAGAGCGCCTGGGCGGCGGGCGACAGGTGCGCTCCCTTGCGCGAAACGAGCACCAGCGTCCGCGAAACGACCGGCTCGACGAGCGGAACGACGCGCAGGTTCGGGTGCGCCCCCGGCTGGATCGCCAGCCTCGGCACGACGGCGGCTGCGACGCCGGCGGCCACCAGCCCGACCGCGGTGGAGCTGCGCTGCACCTCGTAGTGCGCCCGCAGGCCGGGACCGTCCGCTGCGAGCTGCGCGTCGAGCAGCGGTCGATTGCCGCTCTCGGTGCCGACGAACGCCAGCGGATGCGCCCCGAGCTGGCGCCACGTCACGCGGCGGCGCTTCGCCAGCGCGTGGTCGTCGCGGCAGATCAGTACGAAGCGGTCCTCCAGCAGCGGCGCGCTCACCAGCTCCGGGTGCGGGGCGCCGGCGATCTGGATCCCGAATTCGGCCTCGCGACGCACGACCGCCTCGGTGACGCCCGAGGAGGCGTGGTCGAGGATCACGATGCGGTTGTCCGGGTGGCGTTCGGCGTACGCCTGGATGATGCGCGGCAGGTACTGGACGCCGACGGTCGGCACGCAGGCAATGGTGACGTCGCCGCGCTGCGCTCTTCCGGTCTCGCGGATCTCCACCAGCGCCGCGGTGAGCTCTCCGACCAGCCGGCGCGCCTGGGGCAGGAAGGACGCCCCGAGCGGTGTCAGGGCGACCGAGCGCGTGGTGCGCTCCACCAGCTTCACGCCCAACCCCTCCTCGAGGTTCTGCAGCCGGCGGGTCAGGGCGGTCTGGGTGAGGTGGAGGGCGCGCGCCGCCTTGTGGAAGCGCCCGTGCTGGGCGATCGCGAGGAACGCCTCGAGACCCAGGATGTCGACGTTCATGATCTTTCTTCATCAATACTTGAAATAAATCTATTTTACTGGATAGAGGGTTCCCCCGACACTTGGCGCCATGGATCCCATCGCAACGACTCCGACCCAGGCCGCACGACTGTACGAAGCCATGGAGCACAGGCTCCGGACCGCACGCCGCCGGTTGCAGCGACCGCTGACGCTCGCGGACAAGCTGCTGCTCGCTCATCTCGACGATCCCGAGTCGGCCGAGCTCGCACCGGGGCGAAGTCACCTGACGCTGCGTCCGGACCGGGTGGTGCTCCAGGACGTGCTGGGACAGACGGCCGTGCTCCAGTTCGCCCAGACCGCGCGAGATCGCGTGGCCGTCCCGACGTCGATCCACTGCGACCATCTGATCCAGGCGCGCGACCATGGCGACGCGGATCTGCGCGCATCCCTCGCGGAGAACGACGAGGTCTACACCTTCCTGCGCGCGGCGGCGGCGAAGTACGGCGCGGGCTTCTGGCAGCCCGGCGCGGGCATCATCCACCAGGTCGTGCTGGAGAACTACGCCTTCCCGGGCGCGCTGATCCTGGGCACCGACTCGCACACGCCGAACGCGGGCGGACTGGGAGCGTGCGCGGTCGGTGTCGGCGGCGCCGACGCCGTGGAGACGATGGCCGGCCTGCCCTGGGAGCTGCGCTACCCGGGGCGGATCGCCGTGCTCCTGACCGGCGCGCTCGGCGGCTGGACGGCCCCCAAGGACGTGATCCTGTGGCTGGCCGGGCGGCTCGGCGTGTCCGGCGCGACCCATGCGATCCTCGAGTACATCGGTCCCGGCGCGCGCACGCTCGGCGCCACCGGCAAGGCCACGATCGCCAACATGGGCGCCGAGCTCGGCGCCACCAGCTCGCTGTTTCCGGCCGACGAAGCCATGGGCGAGTACCTGTGCGCGACCGGGCGCCCGGAGCTGGCGCGGCTAGCGCGGCGGCACCGGGAGCTGCTCCAGCCCGATCCGGAGGTCGAGGCGGATCCGCACGGGCACTACGACCGCGTGCTGGAGCTCGACCTCTCCGCGCTCGAGCCCCACGTCGTGGGCCCGCACTCCCCCGACCGCGCCCGGCCCCTCTCCCAGCTCGCCCGGGAGGTGGCGGATGGGAGCCTCGGCTTCGTCGACGAGATCTCGAGCGCTCTGATCGGGAGCTGCACCAACTCCTCCTACCAGGACATGAGTCGCGCGGCGGCCGTCGCGCGTCAGGCGAGCGCGCGCGGAGTGAAGGCCGCCGCCCTGTTCTGGGTGGCGCCGGGCTCGGAGCGCACGCGAGCGACGATCGAGCGCGACGGACAGCTGGACGCGCTGCGCGCGATCGGCGCCACCGTGCTGGCGAGCGCCTGCGGGCCCTGCATCGGCCAGTGGCGGCGGGTGGACGCCCCGGACGTGGCCAACACGATCGTCACCTCCTTCAACCGCAACTTCCCCGGGCGCAACGACGGGCACGCGACGACGATGAGCTTCATCGCGAGCCCCGAGATCGTGACGGCTCTCGCGATCGCGGGTCGGCTCTCCTTCGACCCGCGCCGCGACGACCTGATCGGCGCGGACGGCACGCGCTTCCGGCTGGCGCCTCCGGAGAGCGCTCCGGCCCTGCCCGAGGGCGGATTCGAGCGCGGCCGCAGCCTGTTCGTCGCACCGCCCGAGGACGGCCGCGGCATCGAGATCCCGATCGCGCCGGACAGCCAACGCCTCCAGCGCCTGGAGCCCTGGCCCGCCTGGGACGGCCGCGACCTGCTCGACCTGCCCGTGCTGATCAAGACGAAGGGCAAGACCACCACGGACCAGATCTCGCCGGCGGGCGAGTGGTTGCGCTACCGGGGTCACCTCGACCGGTTCAGCGACAACCTGCTCTCGGGCGCGGTCGACGCCTTCACCGGAAGCCCGCGCCCCGGAGTCGCCCGGACGGCGCGGGAGCTGCGCGCGCGCGGGATCCGCTGGGTGATCGTCAGCGACGCCAACTACGGCGAGGGCAGCAGCCGCGAGCACGCCGCGCTGTCGCCGCGACTGCTCGGAGGGGCGGCCGTCCTCGCGCGCAGCTTCGCGCGCATCCACGAGTCGAACTTGAAGAAGCAGGGGCTCCTGGCCTTGACCTTCCGCGATCCGTCCGACTACGACCGCATTCGCGAGGGGGACCGACTGAGTCTCGTGGGACTGACCGGGCTCGCCCCGGACGAGCCCGTCGAATGCGTGCTCGCTCACCCCGACGGGTCGAGCGAGCGCCTGTCGCTGTGCCACTCCTACAGCGAGGCGCAGCTCGACTGGTTCCGTGCGGGCTCGGCTCTGAATGCCACCGCGCGCCTCCGCTCGTGAGCGACGTCACATTCTCGGCGTCTCTGGGGACGCTCTTCTGAGTGGCTACTCTGTCTCTACCTCGCGCCCCGAATCGGGGGCGGTCGGCAGAAGCAGCAGAGGCAGCAGAGGCAGCAGAGGAGGATTCGTCGATGAGGTCCCCTTCATCTCGTCTTTCGGTGTGCACTCGGATCGCCGCGGTCTCCGCGGCCTGCGCCGTCGCCGCGGCCTGCGGCTCCTCCGGAGGCGGCGGGGGCGCGGACTCGGTTCCGGTCGACATCTCGGTCTCCGACGCACCGGTCGGCGATCTCGCGGCGGTCGTCGTGACCCTCGATCGGGTCACGATCAACCGGCCGGGTAGCGACATCGTGATCGAGACCTTCCCCAACGAGAACCCCGGAGAGCCCGACACCGAGACGATCACCTTCGACCTGCTCGACTTCCAGGGAATGGATCGGCTGCTGATCGTCGATGGCGTCATGCTCGGGCCTGGCAGCTACCAGAACCTCCGGCTCCACGTGGTGGAGAAGGACAGCTACGTCGAGGAGGCCGACGGCGACATCGTGCCGCTCAAGGCTCCGAGCCAGGAGCTCAAGCTGGGCGGCTTCACGGTCCCGGCCGGTGGACCGCAGGCGTTCGTCGTCGAGTTCCCGCTGATGCACGCCATGACCTACAACCCGAGCCCGCATCGCTACATCCTGAAGCCGCGCGGCCTGCGCATCGTCGACGTCGCGCTGGGGGCGACGCTCTCGGGGTCGGTCGATCCGTCGCTCTTCGAGGCCGGCGAGGGCTGCGCCGACAAGGCCGACCCGACCGAGGGCAACGTCGTCTACCTGTACCAGGGCCACGGTCTCGACATCGACGCCCTGGGCGACCTGTTCGACCCCGACGTCGACACCGACGCCGCTGCCAACCTCGAGCCGCCCTTCTCGGCCGAGCACGTGGCAGCCGACGGCAGCTACCTCTTCTCCTACCTGCCGGCGGGCGCCTACACGGTCGCCTTCGCCTGCGACGCAGCGGACGACGATCCCGAGCTCGACGACGGTATCCTGATCCCCAACCCGGCGGACGAGTGGATCGAGCTCGACGTCGCGACGGGCGAGGATCGCATCTGCGACGTCCCGATCGACGGCGGCGGCTGCGTCTGACGAACCGCGGCCGATGGCCGCGGTGTGCTCGCGCTGGTCTCGACCTGCGAGCACGCCGGCCAACGCGTCCCCCGGCGCGCCGGACTCTTCGCCGGGGCCGAGAACGCGCTCGCGTCGCACCGGGGCTGGGACCCGGGTGCCCTGCAGCTGGCGCTCGGAGCGCCCCCTCGCGCTGCGACCGCGCGGCGAAGCCGTCGTCAACCTCGCGGTGAGCTCTTCCGTGCGGCCTTTGCCCTACGGAAGAGAGCGTGTCATTTCGCGTCGACAGCGGCGTCGCGCGTCGTGCCGTGCGAAGATTCGGGTCCCGCGTCCGGGAGTCGACCGCGCGCGGATCACCTCATAGAGAATGGAGAACGACCCCCATGAAGCCCTGGATCATTGCTTCGAGCGCAGCGTTGGCAATCGCCTGCCTGTCCCCGGTCCTGGCGAGCGCCGCCGACAAGAAGATCGACCAGATCACCTGCGAGGAGTTCCTCGCCATGAATCCGGCCGACCAGAACCGGATCGCCTACTGGGTGGACGGCTACGCGCAGGCCAAGAACGAGGCCGAGGTCGGCACCGTGGCCTTCGACAAATTCGGCCAGCCGATCGGCGCCCTGGTCGACGACTGCAAGGCGACTCCCAAGCAGACGCTATGGGAGAAGATCAAGAAGCACCTGTAAAAATCGGGCCTACACCGAGCGGAGCGGCGGCCGCTCCGCTCGGTGTGTTCTGCCTGCTCGCTCTCGCTCTCGGATCGCCGGGCTGCCACGAGGAGCAGTGGAACGTCTCGGGCAGGATTCGCGCGACCGTCCCTCCCCAGGGTGCTCGGATGCAGGTCCACGTGCGGCCGATCTCCGCACAGGCGATCGCCAAGTACGGCCGGATGCCGCTGGCCGTCACCCTGGCCCAGTGGCTGGCCTATCAGCTCTCGATCTGGCACGAGATCGCGACGTACTACGGCTACGCGTCCCTGGCGGATTGGCCCGAGAAGATCTCGGCCTTCTCACCCGAAGACCTGTACTCCAACCAGATCGGGGCTCGAAGCGCCGGAGGGATCATCCTCGGCAAGGAGGCCCGCAGCGACGTCGAGTACGACCTGCGCATGGACGCCTGGATCCAGCGGGTGCTCCAGCGCCTCGACGCGGTTCCGCTCTCGGACTCGGAGGAGGCGATGCGGCGACTCGACGGCGCCTGGTGGGACTCGCAGAAGCGCATCCCCGACTGGACGCTCGTCCGGCGCCGCAACTTCGTGACGGGCCCCTTCCTCGGCCCCTGGCGGCTCGAGGACGCGAAGCCGGGCGCAAAGGGCGAGGCGAAGCCGCTCGCGCGTTGCCGCGATGCCGGCCCGCCGCTCGTCTTCCACGTACCCGACGGCTTCGCTGGCGCGCTCTTCCGCGACTACGCCGGCGTGGAGTTCGACGTGGACGACGACCTGGTGGCCGCGGGGTTCCCGCTGCCGCGCGCCCCGAGTCGGCGCGTGACCCAGGAGGACTTCCCGGGCATCATCGAGGCCACCCGTCAGGCCAACTTCGAGGTGTTCGGTCCCGGCGCCGACGCCCCCTGAAGGAGTCGCGCCGGATGGCGAGTTCGGACGTGCCCCGGCGCTTCTCCCTCTTCGGGGGCCTGCTTCCGTTCGGCACCGCTCGGATCCCGAGCGAGATCGCGGCCGGCCTCACGCTGGCGACGCTCGCCGTACCCGAGGTGATGGGATACACGAAGATCGCCGGCACGCCGGTGGTCACGGGCCTGTACACGATGCTCGTCCCGATGGCGCTGTACGCGGTCTTCGGATCGTCGCGGCACCTCGTGGTGGGCGCCGACTCCGCCACTGCCGCGATCCTGGCCGCGGGCCTCGCCGGGATGGCGACGGTGAGCTCCCCCGAGTACGTGGGCCTGGCGGGGCTCCTCGCGCTGCTGGCTGCGGCGTTCCTGCTGTTGGCGCGCGTCGCGAGGATGGGATTCCTGGCCGACTTCCTGTCGCGTACGGTGCTGATCGGCTTCCTCACAGGGGTGGGAATCCAGGTCGCCCTCGGACAGATCGCGGGGATGCTGGGCGTGGCGAACCGGGGGCACGGGCCGCTGGCCCAGCTTTGGAACGACTGGCAACAGCTCGCCGGGGCGAATCCCGTCGACGCGGCGATCTCGGCCGGCGTGGTCGGGCTCGTATTCGGCGCGCGCGCGATCTCGAAGCGTCTCCCCGGCGCCCTGTTGGCCGTGGTCGGCGCCACCGTCGCCAGCTGGGCCTGGGACCTGGAGGCGCACGGTGCCCACCTGGTGGGCGCCGTTCCGAGCGGGCTCCCGACGCTGGGGCTGCCCCCGGTGGACTGGAGCTGGCCGCTGATCGAGAAGCTGATCCCCACCGCCTTCGCCATGTTCGTCGTGATCCTGGCCCAGAGCGCCGCAACCTCGCGCGCCTATGCCGCGCGATACGACGAGCGGTTCAGCGAGGACACCGACCTGGTGGGCCTGACCGTGGCGAACGTCGGCGCCGCGCTGTCGGGAACCTTCGTCGTCAACGGCAGCCCCACGAAGACCGAGATGGTCGACGGCGCCGGCGGGCGCACCCAGCTCGCGCATCTGACCGCCGTCGCCATCGTGCTGATGGTGCTTCTCTTCCTGACGTCGCCTCTGGCCTACATGCCCAGCGCCGCCCTGGCGGCGATCGTGTTCGGGATCGGCCTGAAGCTGATCGACCTCACCGGCATGCGCGAGATCCTCCGCGAGCGCCCCTTCGAGTTCTGGGTGGCGCTGCTCACCAGCGCCGTCGTGGTGTTCTGGGGCGTCGAGCAGGGCATCGTCCTGGCGATGGGCATGTCGCTGGTAGCCCACACCCGCCACGGCTACCGCCCCAAGAACCTGGTCGTGGTGATGGACGAGCGGGGTCGCTGGCGCGGGCGCCCGGTGGGCGACGCAGCCCAGATCGCGCCCGGACTGCTCATCTACCGGTTCAGCCACGGCATGTACTACGCCAACGCCCAGCAGCTCTCCGAGGAGATCCTCGCGCTGGTAGACCGCTTCCAGCCGTCGCTTCGTTGGCTGTGCATCGATGCGGCCGCCGTCGACGACGTCGACTTCACCGCGGCGGCCACCCTGCGCTCGCTCCTGGACCAGCTCTCCGAGCGGCGCATCCGGCTGGTGTTTGCGGTGGTGGCCGAGCATGTCCACGCGCAGCTCGAGCGCTCGGGGCTCACCGAGCGGGTGGGGGAGGACGCGTTCTTCGGGACACCGGGCGAGGTCCTGGACGCGTACCGTCAGCAGACGGAAAAGCCCGTCTGAATCCGGAAGAGGCACCCATGAGCGAGCAAGGTGGCGAGATCGACCCGACGACCGACGACCTGGAGAGAGCGAGCCTCGACGAGGTGTACGCGAGCCTCGGTACCTCCCCGAGCGGCCTGACCTCGGCGGACGCGAAGACGCGGATCGAGAAGTACGGCCGGAACGAGCTCGCGGAGGTGAAGGTCGGCGACCTGGAGAAGCTCCTCCGCTACTTCTGGGGCCCGATCCCCTGGATGATCGAGCTCGCCGCGGCGCTCTCCGCGGCGATCGGCCACTGGTCCGACTTCGCGATCATCGCGGCGCTGCTCGTCTACAACGCCGTCTCGGGCTTCTGGCAGGAGCGCAAGGCCGCCGACGCGCTGGCCGCACTGAAGGCCGGAATGGCTCCGAAGGCACGAGTGCTGCGCGACGGGCGGTACGCGTCGATCGACGCCGCCGAGGTGGTTCCCGGAGACGTGGTGCGGATCCATCTGGGCGAGGTCGTGCCCGCCGACGTGCGCTTCATCGCCGGCGACTGCGTCAGCATCGACCAGTCCGCCCTCACCGGCGAATCGCTCCCGGTCGACAAGAAGGTGGGAGACAGCGGCTACTCCGGGAGCATCGCCAAGAAGGGCGAGATGACGGCGGTGGTGATCGGGATCGGTAGCAACACCTTCTTCGGTCGCACGGCGAGCCTGGTCGCAACGGCGGGCGCGGCAGCCTCCCACTCCCAGCAGGCCGTGACCCAGATCGGCGACTTCTTGATCGTGCTGTCGATGATCCTGGCCTTCGTCCTCGTCGGCGTCGAAGTCTATCGGGACGTGATCGTGTCGACTTCCTGGAGCGCGTCGGATCTGGTGGACATCCTGCGCCTGGTCCTGGTGCTGCTGATCGCCTCGATCCCCGTGGCGATGCCGACCGTGATGACGGTGACCAACGCGCTGGGAGCGCTCGCCCTGTCGCGCAAGAAGGCCATCGTCTCGCGTCTCGAGGCCATCGAGGAGCTGGCTGGCGTCGACATCCTCTGTTCGGACAAGACGGGAACCCTGACGAAGAACGAGCTGTCGCTGGCGGATCCGATCCCCTTCGAAGCCTCCGACGCACAGCAGCTGATCCTCGGCGGCGCCCTGGCCTCCCAGGCGGACGGAGACGATCCGATCGACCGCGCGGTGATCGCCGGACTCCGGCAGCCGGAGCAGCTGGGACGCTACCGGCAGACGGCCTTCCGGCCCTTCGATCCGGTGAGCAAGCGCACCGAGGGCGACGTCACCGACCCGGGGGGCAGGGCGCTCCGCTACGCGAAGGGAGCGCCCCAGGTGATCTTCGAGTTGTGCGCGCTCGCCGGCGACGACCGGACCCGGGCGGAGAAGGCCGTCTCGGACCTGGCCGCCAAGGGCATGCGCGCACTCGGGGTGGCGGAGTCGGCCGACGGAGGCACCCACTGGCGCTTCCTCGGCCTCCTCTCCCTGCTGGATCCGCCGCGCGACGACTCGAAGGAGACGATCGAGCGCACCATCGCCCACGGGCTGCGCGTGAAGATGGTCACGGGCGACGACGTCGCCGTCGGCAGCGAGATCTCGCGGCAGCTCGGCATGGGCAGTCACCTGATCGCGGCGGCCGACCTCTTCAAGCCCGACATGGACATGAGTCACCTGCCCGAGCCGGTCACGGCGAGCGTCGAGCGGGCGGACGGCTTCGGCCGGGTCTTCCCCGAGCACAAATACGGCATCGTCAAGGCGCTGCAGGACCGCGGCCATGTCGTCGCGATGACCGGCGGCTCGTACACGACCGGCGGCGGCTGCACTGTCAGTGTGAACG
>CAZZFT010000014.1:18634-52457 GCA_964653555.1 uncultured Spirochaetales bacterium
TGAACGACGCGCCGGCGCTCAAGCAGGCCGACTGCGGGGTGGCGGTCAGCGGCGCCACCGACGCGGCGCGTGCGGCGGCGGCGCTGATCCTCACCGCCCCCGGCTTGTCCACGATCGTCGACGCGATCGACGAGGCGCGCCGGATCTTCGAACGGATCATCAACTACGTGACGTTCCGGATCTCGATGACGCTCGACATCATGTTCGTGGTGGTCCTGGCGACGATCTTCTTCGGCTTCTCGCCGCTGACGCCGGTGATGATCGTCCTGCTCGCGCTCCTCGACGACGTCCCGATCATGACCATCGCCTACGACCGGACCTACCTGCCCAAGGAGCCCGTGCACTGGAACATGCGCCGGCTGCTCCTGGGCTCGAGCCTGATGGGCCTGCTGTCGGTGGCACAGACCTTCGGCCTGCTCATGGTGGGAATGGAGTGGACGAGCAATCCCGCGTGGCAGAGCTGGATCGAGCTGAGCCAGGAACAGCTCCAGTCGATCGTGTTCCTGCAACTCGTCGCGGGCGGCCACCTGCTGCTGTTGGTGGTGCGCTCGCGCGGGCCGTCCTTCCGACCGCCGGTTCCCGCGGCGCCCCTGTTCCTCGCCGTGGCCGGCACCCAGCTGCTCGCCGTGCTGATGTGCGGCCTCGGCTGGCTGGTTCCGCACATCCCCTGGAAGGTGATCGGTCTGGTGTGGCTCTACATGCTGGTGTGGATGGTCGTGCTCGACCAGGTGAAGCTGGCCATCTACCGCAAGCTCGCCCACGGTCCGCATCCGCGTCCGGGCTGGTACGCGCGATTCCTGGTGGGACGCCCGGTCGGAGCGTCCCTGGCCACCCCGCGAAGCTAGGAGGTCGACTCGGAAGAGTCGGACGACGCGAGCCGCAGGCGAGCCAAGGCGGGCCTCTGCCGGGGCCAGCCCGAAGCGTGGTTTCCCCCGCTATGGGGGGCGTTTAGAATGGTCGATCGCTGGAGGCCCCCCGTTTTGGCAGCGACCGAGCTCTCGATCAGCCGTCCGGACGACGGCGTCGTCCTGCTCCGGCTGTCGGGCAGCTGGCGTCTGTCGGACGACATCCCGCCGGCCGCGCGCGTGCACCAGGAGGTCGAGTCCCGGCCGACCTCTCGGCTGCGCTTCGACGCCAGCGGGCTCGAGGCCTGGGACACCGGACTGCTCGCCTGGATCCGCAACGTCCTCCAGGAGTGCTCGGCGCGGCAGGTGGATGCCGATCGCGGTGGTCTTCCCGAAGGCGTCCGGAATCTGATCGCGCTGTCCGAGGCGGTTCCCGAGAAGACGGACACGGGGCGCGGCGGCGCCCGCGCTTCCTTCCTGGTCCGGCTGGGCAGGGACACGGAGGACCTGGTGGAGGGGAGCGGCGAGTTCGTGCGCTTCCTGGGCGCCGTCACCATCGCCTTCGGCCGGCTGCTGCGCGGCCGCGCCACCTTCCCGCGCACCGAGTTCGCAACGATCCTCCAGGAGGTGGGGGCGAACGCGCTCCCGATCGTGTCCCTGATCAGCATGCTGGTGGGGCTGATCCTCGCCTTCATGGGCGCGATCCAGCTCCGGCAGTTCGGCGCCCAGATCTTCGTGGCCAACCTGGTCGGGATCGGCATGGCGCGCGACATGGGGCCGATCATGGCCGCCATCATCATGGCCGGCCGCACGGGAGCCGCCTTCGCGGCGCAGCTCGGCACGATGACCGTGAACGAGGAGATCGACGCCCTCGAGACGATGGGGATCGATCCGACCGAGTACCTGGTCCTCCCGCGGATACTGGCGCTGATGTTCACGATGCCGCTGCTGGCGCTCTACGCCACGGTGCTCGGCATCGTCGGGGGACTCCTGGTCAGCGTGACCGCCCTCGACGTGGGATTCCGCGCCTACCTGGTCCAGACGCAGGGTGCCCTGAGCTACGCGGACTTCGCGGGCGGCCTGTTCAAGGCCTCGGTCTACGGCGTGATCGTCGCGCTCTCGGGCTGCCTGCGCGGCATGCAGTGCGGGCGCAGCGCCGCCGCGGTGGGCGAGGCGACCACCTCGGCGGTGGTGACGGGGATCGTGTTCATCGTCCTCGCCTGCGGCCTGCTGACCGTGGTGTACGACGTGGTGGGGATCTGATCGTGGCCACCGCGGAGAAGCTGGCTCCCCAGGCGCACATCGAGGTGCGCGACCTGACCATGGCCTACGGGAGCTTCGTGGTGCAGCACGACCTGAACTTCCGCATCGAGCGCGGTCAGATCTTCGTGATCATGGGCGACAGCGGATGCGGGAAGAGCACGCTGCTGCGCCACATGATCGGGCTCCGCCATCCCGCGAAGGGCGACGTGTTCTACTCGGGCGAGAGCTTCTGGACGGCCGACGACGCGGAGCGGGAGCGGCTCAAGCGCGGCTTCGGCGTCGCCTACCAGGGCGGCGCCCTGTGGAGCTCGATGACCCTGTCCGAGAACGTTTCCCTGCCCCTGGAGCAGTACACCGAGCTCTCGGCCGAGCGGATCCGCGAGGTCGCCGCCTTCAAGCTGGCGCTGGTGGGACTGGCCGGCTTCGGGGACTTCTATCCCTCGGAGATCAGCGGCGGAATGCTGAAGCGCGCCGGCGTCGCCCGGGCCATGGCCCTCGACCCCGAGGTCCTGATGTTCGACGAGCCGTCGGCGGGGCTGGATCCGATCAGCTCCCGGCGACTCGACGATCTGCTGCTCCAGCTGCGCGACAGCCTTGGCATCACGATCGTCGTCGTCACCCACGAGCTGGCGAGCATCTTCACGATCGGTGACAGCTCGGTGTTCCTGTGCGCACAGGCGCGCACGCAGATCGCGCTGGGGAATCCGAAGGAGCTCCGGGACCACTCCGACAATCCCAAGGTCCGCACCTTCCTCAACCGGGGAGAGACATGAAGAAGGCCAATCCCGCCGCCGTCGGCGCCTTCGTGCTGGGGGCCATGGGGCTCGTGATCGTGGGCGTGATCGCCCTGGGAAGCGGATCCTGGCTGCGCCACACCCAGCGCTTCGTGCTGTATTTCGACGGCACCGTGAACGGCCTGACCGTGGGCTCGCCCGTGAAGATGCGCGGCGTGGAGGTCGGCAGCGTCGTGGAGGTGAACGCGCTCGCCGACACGGAGGACGTCCAGATCCTCAACCAGGTCGTGATCGACATCGACCCGAGTCGCTTCAAACGGATCGGTCCGGAGGTCGGGTCCGACATGGTCGCGCGCGCCGAGGCCCTGGTCCAGCACGGCATGCGGGCGCGGCTCGAGCTCCAGAGCCTGGTGACGGGCCAGCTCTACGTGGGCTTCGACTTCTACCCGGACACCCCGATCAAGCTGACGGAGATCCGATCCCAGTACCCCGAGCTGCCCGTCGTCCCCTCGGTGAGCCAGGAGGTCGCGGACACCCTGCGGGCCCTGGTGGATCGTCTCCAGAAGCTGCCGCTCGACCAGATGGTGAACAACATCAGCAGCGCGCTCGCCGGCGTCGACAAGCTCGTGAACTCGCCGGATCTCCAGGCTGCCTTCGCGCAGCTGGACGACACCGTGACCGAAGTGCGCTCGACCGTGCGCGACGCGAAGAAGCTGGTGAGCGACGTCGACGCGGAGTTGAAGCCGATCCTCGCCTCGGCGGCCGACTCCCTCGACCGGGCGCAGAGCACGCTCGCCAACATCGACAGCGCCGTGCAGCCCGGCTCCGACGTCCGCTACGAGCTGACCCAGGCCCTCACCGAGCTCAGCGCCGCCGGGCGTGCGGTCCGGCAGCTCGCCGACTACGTCGAGCGAAACCCGAACTCGCTCGTCTTCGGCCGTCCCTCGGGAGGAGATCGCTGATGCGCACCCCGTCCGCCGGCTCGCTCGCGGCGCTGCTCCTGCCGATCTGGCTGGCGGCCTGCGCATCCCGGCCCGTCGAGATCCGCCAGTACGTCCTCACCCAATCCGCGAGCTCCGACTCGGTCGGCACCAGGTCGAGCGCGCCGTCGGGCGGCGACCCGGCGATCGGCGTCGGGCCGGTGCGGCTGCCTCCCTACCTGCGCACGGTCCAGATCGTGACGCGGGTGGGCACCAACGAGCTCCGCACCGCCGACACCGAGCGCTGGGGCGAGGACCTCGATCGCGGCCTGGCCCGGGTGGTCGCCGAGAACCTCTCCGTCCTGGTCCCCACGACGCGCGCCGTGGCCTTCCCCTGGCGCGACGCCGCGCCGATGGACTATCGGGTGTCCATCGACGTGCAGCGCTTCGAGCGCGCTCCCGACGGAGCGGTCGTCCTGGAGGCGCACTGGGCCGTGGCGGGCGGGGCCGACGCGACCCCCTTCCTGCGCCGGACCTCGCTCCTGCGCGAGGCCAGCGAAGGGACCGACTACTCGGCCGCCGTGAGCGCGATGAGCACCGCGGCGGGACGGCTGAGCCAGGAGATCGCGGCGGCGATCCGGGATCGGGAGCTCACCACCGCCGACTGAGCCCGGTGCTCCGAGGCGAACGCGCCGGCTCGTCCCGCAGATCCGGGGCGAGGTGGAGAGCGCGACTCCCCGGAGCGGGGCATCCTCCCGCGCCGGCGGGAGATCCCCCCGCTCCGACCCGGAGGTGAGAGAGCCCGGATGATCGATCTCCACTACTGGCCGACGCCGAATGGCTGGAAGGTGAGCATCATGCTCGAGGAGTGCGGCCTCGCGTACCGCACGATCCCCGTCGACATCGGGGGCGGCGATCAGTTCAAGCCCGAGTTCCTCCGCATCAGCCCGAACAACCGGATGCCGGCGATCGTCGACCACGAGCCTCTCGGGGGCGGGAAGCCGCTCTCGCTCTTCGAGTCCGGTGCGATCCTCGAGTACCTGGCCGACAAGAGCGGACGCTTCCTGCCCCGGACCGGCCCGGATCGCTACTCGACCCTGCAGTGGGTCCACTGGCAGATGGCCAACCTCGGGCCCATGATGGGCAACGCGAATCACTTCAAGAACTACGCGAAGCAGCTCGTCGACGATCCGCAGCAGCTCGCCTACGGGACGCGCCGCTTCGTCGGAGAGGTCGACCGCCTGTGCGGCGTGATGGACGCGCAGCTCTCCGCGCATCCCTACCTGGCCGGAGCCGAGTATACGATCGCGGACATCGTGACCTGGCCCTGGGCGTTCCTGCTGGACCGCCTGATCGACGAGAACGTCTGGAGCCGCTTCCCGCAGCTGAAGCGCTGGGTGGATGCGGTCGGCGCGCGCCCCGCTGTGGAGAAGGGCTGGCGGCTCCATCGGGAGTGGGGCGAGCGCGAGCTCAGCGACGAGGAGCAGAAGAGGCGCAGAGAGATCCTCTTCAACCAGACGAACGAGACGGTCCGTGCCGCGCGCGAGGCGGCCGCGAAGGCGGCGCACTGAACGCGGGGGCTAGGTCGTCTCGCGATCGGTCGCCCCGAACCGGTCGATCAGGCGGTTCAGGCCGTCGACCATCGTCTCGATCTCTTCGGGCGAGAGCGAGGCGTCGAGCTGGCGATTGACCCGCCGGAAGGACGGCTGGATCGCCTCGAGCGCGGCGCGTCCGGCGTCGGTGGCGGAGAGACCCCACGCCCTCCGGTCCAAGTCGCTCCGGTGACGCTCGACGTAGCCCAGACGCATCAGCCGCTCGACCATCGGAGTCATCGCCGACTCGTTGAGACCGAGGGTGCGCGCCACCTCCCGCTGACGGGCTCCGGCGCCCCGAACCAGCACCGAGAGGACGGTGGCCTGCGCGGTCGTGAGCGCCGACGTCCGACCCAGTTCGCGATCGGCCGCCTTCTGGAGCAGGTGGGCGGCCAGCTGAAGGCGGTGGTAGAGGCGATGTCGTCGGGCCGTCATCTCTCTCCTCTCCGTCGCCGTGGCGCGGCTCGCCACGAGACGCATACTTCATCAGCGAAGTAATTACCCGACCGGCGAGCCGGCACTTGGGGGAGCGCTCGTGTCGGTCTACGTCGTCGCCCAGCTCGCGTTCACGGACGAGGCGCGCCACCGGCGCTATCAGGAGCGGTTCGCGGACGTCTTCCGGACCTCCGGTGGCCGGCTGCTCGCCGCCGACGAAGCGCCCGTGCTGTTCGAGGGGGAATGGCAGGGCGACAAGATCGTCCTGATGGCCTTCGACGCCGAGGAGGACGCCCTTCGCTTCCTCGGCAGCGAGCGCTACCAGGAGATCTCGCAGGACCGACGGGCGGGTGCCCGCACCGTCGCGCTGCTCGTGCGGGGATGGTAGGTATGGGAATCGGATCGCGGAGAACCCGCGCGGCCCGGAGGAGCGTCGATGGCGCACCAGCACCTTCAGCCCGAAGGCCTGTTCCCGAGCGAGCGTCTCGGCTTCACCCAGGTCGTCACCTCGGCGCCCGGCCGCACCGTCTACGTCTCCGGGCAGGTGGGATGCGACGAGGCCGGGCGACCCGTCTCCGAGGATCTCGCCGGCCAGGCGGCGCAGGCGCTGGTGAACGTCGGGCGCGCGCTCGACGCCGCGGGCGCGTCCCGGGAAGACGTCGCGATGATCCGGGTCTACATCGTCGACTACGCGCCCGAGCTGGCCCCGATCGTGAGCGACGCGATCGGCGCCTTCTTCGCCGGAGCGAAGCCGCCGGCCAGCACATGGCTCGGCGTTCCGGCGCTCTTCCACCCGGCCTTCCGGATCGAGATCGAGGTCGTAGCGGTCGTATCCTGAGGATGGCGGGCGGCCGACCGTGGCGCTGCGTGAGGGTGACTCGACCATGATGCGGAGTCGCGTGAGAAGGGCACCCCTGGCCGCCGCCTGCCTGGCGGCGGCGCTGCTCTCCGGGACGCCGGCCGCCCGAGCGGAGGACCAGGAGTCCGACGCGATCGAGGCCCCGAGCCGCAGCATGGCGGAGATCGCGGCCGAGTTCTCCGACCCGCTTACCACGCTGCCCCAGATCTTCGTCAACGACGCCTACACGCCCGAGAGCTACGGAACCGACGCGCACACCAACCGCCTGACCGCCCGGATGATCGTGCCCCGGGTGCCGAGCACGTCGCTGCTGCCGTTCGTCCAGCTGATCCGGCCCAGCGTCTCCGTGGTGACGGTGCCGACCGGCCGGGGCGACCAGACGCGCACCGCCTTCGGCGACATGCAGCTCTTCGATCTGGGAGTGATCCCGTGGCCGGGGCGGGAGACCGGATTGCTGATGGCCGTGGGGCCGGTGTTCGTGTTCCCCACCGCGACCCACCACGACGCCGGTCAAGGCGCCTGGCAGGTGGGACCCGCGGTCGGCGCGATCTACAAGGGCATCCCGGGTCTGCTGCTGGGAGGCCTGGTGCAGAACCCGATCTCCTTCGCCACCACGGGCTCCGACCGGAAGTCCGTCAACACGCTCCTGGTCCAGCCGATCGCGCTCGCCTACCTGGGCAAGGGCTTCTACGTCAAGTCCGCGGATGCGACGTGGGTGCGCGGCTGGAACGACGGCCAGTCGACGTTGCTCCCGGTGAGCCTCGGGCTCGGCTACGTGCTGCTCCGCGAGGGCTGGCCCCCGACCAACCTGTTCGTGAGCGGAGAGCGGATGGTCTGGCGCGACGACGCTCCGTTCGCGCCGAAGTGGACGGCCCGGGTCGGCGTCACGGTCGCCTTCCCGCAGTGGAGGCCCTGGTAGCGCCGGCACGCGAGCTACCCGAGCAGACCCGCGCCGGCGCACAGGGCGGCGAAGGCATTCGGCTCCGGTCAGCGCGACTCCGGTCCGTGCCCCGGGCGCCGGCCGGGCTCGACCAGCACGCAGTGGGTGCCGCGGTAGATCGTGGGCATGCACTTGTTGCAGTGGATGCACAGCGCCTCGGCGGTGTCGCCACGCTGCCAGCGCTGGAGCAGGTCCGGCTCGCGCAGCAGGGCGCGGCCCATCGCCACGAAGGCGAACCCCTCGTCGAGAGCGCGCTGCACGGTGTCGAGGCGATTGATGCCCCCGAGCAGGACCAGGGGCATCGACAGGGCGGCGCGGAACTGGCGCGCGTAGGGCAGGAAGTAGGCCTCCTCGAAGGGATAGGTGGGCAGGAAGCGCGAGCCCATCAGCTTGAAGCCGGTGCGCAGCGGCTGGGGGAAGGCCTTCGCCATCTCCGCGATCGGAGCCTCGCCGCGGAACAGGTACATCGGGTTCTTCAGCGAGCTGCCGCCCGTCAGCTCCAGGGCGTCGAGCGCGCCGTCGGACTCGAGCAGGCGCGCCGCAGGGATGCTCTCGTCGAGCCAGATGCCGCCCGGGTAGCCGTCGGCCATGTTGAGCTTCGCCAGCAGGGCCATCGAGGGCCCCACGGCCTCGCGCACCGCGCGCACCACCCGGCGCGGGAACTCCGCCCGGTTCTCGATGCTTCCGCCGTAGCGGTCCTTGCGCCGGTTGAGCGCCGGGCTCAGGAAGGCGCTCAGCAGGTAGTTGTGCCCGAGGTGGAGCTCGATCGCGTCGAAGCCCGCGTCCTGGAGCAGGCGCGCCCCCGAGACGAAGTCGCCGGTGATGCGGTCCATGTCGCGCTCGTCCACGGCCTTGGTGAAGCGCAGCGCCAGCGCGCTGAAGATTCGGGAGGGAGACAGGCCCTTGCGGCCGGTGTTCGCGGCGACGGGTCCCGCGTGCCCGATCTGCGCCGAGATCGCCGCGCCCTCGGCGTGCACGGCGTCGGCCAGCCGCCGCAGGCCGGCCGCGGCCTCGGGACGCAGCACGATCTCGGCCGGCGCGCCCTGCCCGTCCTCGGACACCGCGAGATAGGCCACCGTCGTCATGCCGAGGCCGCCCGCCGCCATCGTGCGGTGGAAATCGATCAGGCGATCGCTCACCCGGTTGTCCACCGCCATCCCCTCGAAGGTGGCGGCCTTGACGAAGCGGTTGCGCAGCGTCACCGGGCCGAGGGCGGCCGGGGCGAACGGATCGATGGGCATCTTCCCCTCCGAACTGGCTAGACGATCCCGCCCTGCTCGAGCCACTTGCGACACGCGGGGGAGAGGGCGCGCTCGCAGGCGGCGTCGTAGAGGGCCAGCTCCTCGTCGGAGAAGACGTCGCGCCAGCGCCCGTTCGTGCCCTGGTGGAGGAAGGTCTGCGCGCCGCCCTTCCAGAAGGAGCCTCCGCCCGGCGCATAGCGCTCGCCCTGGCGCTTCATCTCCTGGAACGAGACGGCCTGCAGGATGCCGGGCCAGGCATTCTCGGGCACGTCGATGTCGAGGAAGGCGGCGATGCGGCGGATCTCGCGCTCCGGGTCGGCGAGCATGTCCCCGTAGTGGACGAGCTGGATGTTGGGAAGGTCCTTGAAATCCCACCAGGACTGGGCGTTCGAGAGGTGCGACCAGAAGGGCCAGCCATCGTGCTCCCATTCGAACCAGCCGCGGGTCGTCCAGACCTTCCACCAGGCGTGGATGTCGTCGGGCGGCGGTGGCATCTCGCCGCCCACACGGCCGAGCAGCAGGTTCATCAGTGCGAGGGCCTCGTCCGTCATGCGCGTGTAGTGGTTCCACAGGGACATGAAGACATCCCGACCGTCGCGGGCGACGTAGAGGTACTTGAGCCGCTCGTCGTAGACCATTCCGTCGAGAGGCAGATGGGTCTTGATGAAGCGGCGATGCGACTGGGCCTCGAGGCCTTTCAGCGCCACCTCGAGGGGCAGCAGCCGGAAGTCCAGCCACGGCGAGAGATCCGCGGGACCGGCCGGCAGGTTGCCGTCCGGGAAGAGCAGGTGCGCGACGATCGCCTGTGTCCAGGTCGTGCCTGCCTTGTAGGACGTCGCGATGATGATGTCGTCGGGACGCCTCTCGAAGTAGTCCCAGCGCGTGCTGTCGAAGTGGTGGCACTGATAGACCCGGGACCGCTGCGGCAGGTTGATCATGGCCGGGATTGTACAGGGGGGCGCGGCCACGACGAAGCGTCCAGGACTTCGGCCATGGGTTGGCTCGACTCGGACGGCGTTCCGGAGCGGGAAGAGTCGGTTTCGTCGGTTGACGCGCATTCCGAAGCGCTCCTATCGTCCCGACAATGGAGCACGTCGCCGTACGCGGCGCCGCCATAGCCTTCGAGCAGACCGGAGAGGGCGACCTGGACCTCGTCCTCGTGCACGGCTTCCAGAACGACCACTCGTCCTGGGATCCCTTCGTCGGGCGACTCGACGGCGAGCGCGTCCGCACCACGCGCTTCGACCTGGTGGGCTGCGGGGCCAGCTCGGGAGCCCCGGACTGGCGCCGCTGCACGATCGACGAGTACGCCCTCGACCTCTCGGGGATCTGCGACGCGCTCGGGATCGCGGCTCCGGTCCTCGTCGGCCACAGTCTGGGCGGCGGCACGGTGCTGCGCGCGGCCCTGAGCGAGCCGGACCGCTTCGCCGGACTCGTGCTGGTCGCCCCCGTCTCCACCACCGGGCTCGACTTCCTGCCCGAGGAGGCCTTCCCGGGCCTGAGCCACCCGACCCCCGAGCAGCAGCGCGCGCTGGCGCAGGCCGCCTTCCGGCGCCCGCCCCCGCCCGACATCTTCGCGACGCTCCTGGAGGTGATCACCCGCGCGACGCCGGAGCACATCGAAGGCGCCGCGCGCTCGATGCGCGACTTCCGCTGCCAGGGCGAGCTGGGCGGGGTCTCGCCCCCCACGCTGCTCGTGTGCGGAGATCGCGACCGTCACGTCCCGCTGCGCAACCACCTGGCCACGCAGCAGGCCATTCCCCGGTGCGGCCTCCAGGTGTACTACGACGTCGGCCACGTCCCCTTCGTCGAGACCCCCGACGCCTTCGCGCGCGACGTGCTCCGCTTCGTCGACGCCCGTCGGCCCGAAGCGCCGCGCGCGACCTGACGACCGTGGGGCGCGGGGTCGACCGATCCCTGCTGAACCGCGCCGCGACTTCGGGTTAGGATGGGCAGCCGTCGGGGGCTCCGGTCCACCGTAAGGGCGCTGCTGGGGCGTGGGAGGCGCGGATCCGCTGGAGGGGCCATGGGAGAGGGCGGCAGGCGAGCCGGCGCGGACACGGTCGTTCCCCTGACGCGCGCGTCCCGACCGGACGCCGAGCGCGACGGCGGGAGAGCGACCACACGGGGGCGGGTCCTGAAGGCCGCTCGCGAGATCTTCTTCCGGGACGGCTTCGCGGTCACGAATCTCGACGAGGTCGCGGCGCGCGCGGAGGTCGGCAAGGGTACGCTCTACCGGCACTTCGGGAGCAAGGCGGAGCTGTTCGTCGCCGTCCTCTCGGTGGGCGGAGCGATCTTCGACGAGGCGATGGAGGCGGCGATCAAGGAGGGCTCCTCCGCGCTCGAGCGGCTCCGCGCGATCGGACGCTTCTACCGGCGCTACTGGGTCGAGCACCCCGACTACGTGATCATCTTCTCGGCCGTCGAGAACCAGGCGTTCATCGGCGAGCTCCCCCCCGCGCTGCTCGCGGAGGTCCGGGACATCTGGGAGCAGCCGCTGCGCCGGCTCGAGCGCGTCATCGCCGACGGCGTCCGATGCGGGGACATCCGCCCGTGCGACCCGTGGGTGATGGCGAACGTGATCTGGCGCGCCGGCACCAGCGCCGTCTCCGCCCTGGTGACACCGCGTCGCGCGCGCGTGATCGACTGCTCGGCGGAGGCCCTGTACGGAAGCGCGCTCGACGTGTTGCTGTGGGGACTCGAGCCCCGGGCCTCCTCCTAGGCGCCCGCTCGGACTCCGAGTCCGGTCGCTGGGCCGGATTCCGGCTGCCTCGCGCCGTGCCGCACCGTCCTCCAGCCATTGCGCCTCCGATTCCCGAGACCGGACTGTTAGTCCGTGTGGCTCGGGCACGCGCGATCGCCGTAGGATGGCCGCCCACGACAGGGAGGGATCTGCAGTGTCTCGTTCGTCGCTGACGGGTTCGTTCACGAGGGGTGCTCTCACGGCCGTCCTGGTGTCCGCCATCTCGGGGTGCTCCCTGGGAATGCTCGCCAGCGTCCCCTGGATCCGCGACGCCGACCGCAACGACGTCGTGGTGATCGGGGACTCGATCTGGGCGCTGTCCGGCGAGATCCAGGCCAACCTCCACGTCTATGCCGGCGAGACCTTCCGCAACTACGCGGTGTCCGGAGCCCAGCTGGTCGGAGGCTCCCTGGCGCCGCCGATCCCGGACCAGTACGAGATCGCGAGAAGCGACGACCCGAACATCCAGGTCCTGCTCCTGGACGCCGCCGGGAACGACATCCCGATTCCCGCGGTCCTGCTCGATCCCTACGACTGCCTCACCCAGTGGTACGAGTTCGGCCACCGCTCGCGCAGCTGCAAGAGCTTCATCGACGACCTCTACGTCGACGGGGTGGACCTGCTGAACCAGATCCACTCCGACGGCGTCGGGAGCGCGATCTTCCTCGGCTACTACTACACGAAGAACGGGCTGCTCCTGGTGGACGACTTGAAGGAGGCCATCGACTACGGCGACGCGCGCCTCGCCCAGGCCTGCCAGTTCTCGGCCCTCGACTGCACGTTCGTCGACCCGCGCTCCACGATTCGCGACAGCGACATCATCATCGACGGAGTGCATCCGGCCTCCTCGGGCTCGCGGAAGCTCGCCAATCTGATCTGGCCGGTGCTGGCGCCGAAGCTGTAGGGCCTCGACGCAGGCGGCACGAAGGATGTCGCGTCCGCTCGTCGCCGCCGCTTCACTGGTCGCGATGGGGGCGGCCTTCGCGGCCGTCACCGTGCTGCTGGGCGGCGAGCGCGACGGCGCCGGGCTGCCGCGGGTCGCGCTCGCTCCCGAAGCCACCTCCGTCGGACGAGCGACGGGTCCGGCGCCGAGCCCGCCGGCCGAGGAGCCGGCGACGCTCCCGCCGCACCCGAGAGACTCCGAGGCATTCGTTCGCGAGCTGACCCGGGCCGGCGAGCGACAGGAGCAAGCGCTGCGCGATGCGGTCCTGGCGCCCCTCGCGTCGGAAGACGCCACGATCGACGAGAAGCTGGACGGCTACCGACGCGCCCTGCGCGGCGCCCTCGAGCAGGCGCGGAAGGAGCCCTTGCCGGCGCCCGAGCTGCGCGGTCCGCTCACCGAGGTCTTCCTGCGCGCGGAGTCCGTGCAGAAGGAGCTCGCAGCGCTCGGTCCCGGCGCGCGCCAGCGGGAGATCGATCACATCCGTCGCGAGATGGGGTACTCCGACGAGGAGATCGCGCGGATGGCGGATCGCGACGCGTACCGGGAGTCGCGCTGGCAGAACGGCCTCGCCTGCATGGAGGAGCGCGCGAGGATCGCCCGCACCTTCGACGGCGAGGTTCTCGACGACGAGCTCCGGAGCCTGCGCGAGCGCTACTTCGCCGACGAGGCGAAGACGATCGAGCTGGAGGAGCGAGAGGGCTTCTTCCGTTTCGAGCGAGCGCGCGTCTACGGAAGGAACTAGCTCAGAACCCGATCGCGGTGAAGAACTCCCGGATCGCCTCGATCAGCGCGCGCGGCTGGTCTCCCTGGACGGTATGGCCCGCATCGGGGATGCGGACCCAGCGGCCGTCGGGTACGGCAGCGGCGAAGCGCGCGGCGTCTTCGTCGAGGAACACGCGGCTCTCGGCGCCGCGTGCGATCAGGGTCGGACAGGGCATCGCAGGGAGCCGTTCCCGCAGCCGTTCGAGATCGGCGCCGAGCCCGCTCCGGTCGAAGTCGCGCTTCGGGCGCAGATCGCCCTTCCACATCAGACGACCATCCGGGCACTCGCGCAGGTTGTAGAGCAGGCTTCTCCGCAACAGCCGGGGATCGCGGCGCGGGTTGAAGCGGTGCGCCTCGGCCACGAACGCGTCGAGATCCTCGAGGCCCGCCACCCGCTGCATGAAGTCGAGAATCGGCTGGGCGCCCTCGAAGCGCACCCAGGGGCCGGCGTCCACCGCCACGAAGGCGCGCAGGCCCGCACCCTGATGGAGCGCATGGTGCAGCCCGCTGGCGCAGCCCATCGACATGCCCACGAGGGCGAAGGCATCCAGCTCGAGGTGGCGGACGAGCGCCGAGACGTCCCGCCCCAGCGTGGCGAGCCGGTAGTCCCCTTCGTAGGACCACTCGGAGTCCCCGTGTCCGCGCAGATCGGGGGCGATGCAGCGATAGTCCGTCGAGAGCTCGTGGCAGACCAGATCCCAGGTCCGGCAGGTCTGTCCGCCGCCGTGGAGCAGGAGCACCGGGGGAAGGTGGGGATCGCCCCATTCGAGATAGTGGAAGCGCATGCCTTTCAGCACGACGTGATGGGAACGCGGATCCGCCAGGGGTCGGTAGGGCAGGCCGGCCAGCTCGAGACGCAGCCGGTGATGACGATCGTCCTCGTCCCGACTCGGTACGATGGCGGTCATGGCGAATCTCCCGGGCGCGTCGGATTGCTACCTAGACTAGTCTAAGTTAGAGTCGGCGACAACGGAGGCGACGTGGCGCAACCGCGACGGCCAGCGCGACGGGTGCGGCGCAGCGCCGAGCAGGCGCGCCGACTCATCCTCGAAGCGGCCGAGAAGCGGCTGATCGAGGGTGGACCCGAGGCGGTGCGCGTGCAGCTCGTGGCCCGCGACGTGGGCATGACCGACGCCGCGGTGCACCACCACTTCGGCAGCCGGGACGGTCTGCTGGAGGCGCTGCTCCGCCACGCGGGACGCCAGGTCCGCGAGCGGATCCAGGCCGCGGCGCGAAGCTGGACTCCGGAGACGGTGGACGTGGCCGCTCTCTCCGACCTGATCGCCGAGACCTACGCGCAGCGCGGCTATGCGCGGCTCGCCCTCTGGCTCTCCTTCGCCGGCCGCCGCGGAAAGGGCTCGGGGATGCTCGCCGACCTGGCCGACGCGCTGCACGCGATCCGTTGCGCGCGCGCCCGGGCCGCCGGCCGCGTGCCACCCCGCCGCGAGGACACGCTCCACTGGGTGGCGCTCTTCCACCTCGTACAGGTCGCAGATCCTCTCGTCGGAGACGCGATGCGGCGCAGCGCCGGCCTGCCGAGCGACGAGAAGGCGAGGCGGCGCCACCGCGCCTGGATCGCCGCGCGCCTCCAGGAAATGCTCTGAGTCCGGCTGCGGAGCGACCCGGATCGACGGAATCCACCCGCGATCCGCCTAACGCACCGTGTCCCGGCGAGCCCTTCGACTTCCCGCCCGCTGATGGCGCTTCGGAGGCGTTCCCGATCGAGCTGGCGGGAGGCGATGCGGAACGCACTCTGCCGAAGCATCCTTGACAGGGGCGTACCCGAAGACGTATCACAGCGGTCCACCGCGCCAGGCCCGCGTGCTCGAATCGGCCCAACTCTCAGGGCCAGAATCTCAGGGCCAGAAGAATGAATGGAGCGACCATGCAAGCGATCGGACGGATTCCCCTGGATGCGATGCTGGCGAGTGTCCTGACGGCCTTCGCCGTCTCCGTCGCGGCGACTCTCCCCCTGACGGCCGCCGCCGAGGATCGACCCAGCATTGCCGAGGCCAAGGCGATCGCCGAGGAGGGCTTCATCTACGGTCTGCCGATCGTGATGAACTACGCGGTCATGTACGAGTACGCGGTCGATCGCAACTCGGGCCAGTTCAAGGCCCCCTTCAACCAGATCAAGAACGAGGCGCGCGTCTTCACCTACAAGGACACGGCGGTCATCACGCCCAACAGCGACACGCCCTACTCCTTCGCGTGGCTCGACCTCCGCGCCGAGCCGATCGTCCTGTCGGTTCCCGCGGTGGAGAAGGACCGCTACTACGCGGTGCAGCTGGAGGACGGCAACACCTTCAACTACGGCTACATCGGCAGCCGCACCACCGGAAACGAGGCGGGCAGCTACATGGTGGTCGGACCCGGGTGGCATGGGTCCACGCCTCCGGGCATCGACAAGGTGTTCCACTCCACGACGCAGTTCGCATTGTGCGGCTACCGCACCCAGCTCTTCGGTCCCGAGGACATGCCCAACGTGAAGAAGATCCAGGCGGGCTACAAGGTGCAGACCCTCTCGGCGTTCCGCGCCAAGCCCGCGCCGCCCGCCGCTCCGAAGGTCGACTTTCCGAAGATCGACAAGGAGATGGTGAAGAAGAACTTCTTCGAGTACCTCGACTGGGCACTCCAGTTCGCGCCACCGGGGCCGGAAGAGAAGGAGATCCGGGCGAAGCTGGCGCGGATCGGCGTCGGCCCGGGCAAGACCTTCGACTTCGCGGACCTCTCCCTCGAGCACAAGGCCGAGATCGCGCTCGGCATGAGGGACGGCGAGGCGAAGGTCGAGAAGTACCTCACGACGCAGCAGAAGAGCGTCAACGGGTGGAAGATGAGCAACCTGTTCGGCGACCGCGCCTTCTTCGCCGGCGACTGGCTGAAGCGGGCCGCCGGCGCGAAGGGAGGCATCTACGGCAACGACGCGGCCGAGGCGACGTACGGGCTCACGAAGACCCTCGCCGACGGCACGCCGATGGACGGCAGCCAGCACGACTACACGCTCACCTTCCCCGCCGGCCAGTACCCGCCGGTGAACGCCTTCTGGTCGGTGACGATGTACGACGGCAAGACGCAGCTCCTGATCGAGAACCCGATCGATCGCTACCTGATCAACTCGCCGATGCTGCCGGGCATGAAGAAGAACGCCGACGGCTCGCTCACGCTCTACATCCAGCACGAGACGCCCGGTGCCGACAAGGAGTCCAACTGGCTCCCGTCGCCCAAGGGCCCGATCTACCTGGTGATGCGCCTGTACTGGCCGAAGACGGAGCCGCCGTCGGTGCTTCCGCCGGGAGAGGGCAGCTGGAAGCCGCCGGCGATCGCGGTGGCGAAGTAGCCTTCTCGTATCGAGCCCGCTGATCCGGGCAAGCCGGGCTCCTTCGTCTGGGGCGTCGGCCCGGCGATCGAGCTGCCCACCCGCACCGATCCCGAACGGGTCGCCGAATCCCCAGTTCTCGCTGCTCTTCCCCTGAAGCGCCCTAGACTGGGAGCAGGCCCGTCGTGACCCCCTCGAGCGAGAACTCCGACCTTCGCGTGCTGGTGACCGGCGGCGCCGGGTTCCTCGGCCGCGCCATCCTGGGCGAGCTCGCGAAGGCGCCCCCGGCGGAGGTGCGCGTCCTCGACCTCCGGAAGGCCGACTCGCACGAGCTTCCGGGTGTGTTCTCCCTGGTCGGGGACGTTCGGGACGCGGAGGCCGTGCTCGAGGCCTGTCGCGGTGTGGACGTGGTGCTGCACGCCGCCTCCCAGATCGACTGGGGACACGCGACGCCCGGCCAGCTGGCGGAGGTGAACGTCGGCGGCACCGAGAACGTCGTGCGTGCGTGCCGCGAGGCGAAGGTCCGGGGGCTCGTCTACACGAGCTCGATGGACGCCGTCTGCGGCACGCGGCCCGTCGTGGCGGCCGACGAGACCCTGGCCTATCCGCGGCGCTTCGCGAACGAGTACGCGCGCACGAAGGCGCTCGCCGAGCAGCTGGTGATCCGCACCAACGGGCCGGACCTGCGGACCTGCGTGCTCCGCCCGTGCGGGATGTTCGGCGAGGGCGATCCCTACCACGTCGCGAACGTGCTTCGGGTAGTGAAGGCGGGCGGCCTGCCGTTCCGCATCGGCGACGGCCGGGCCGCCTTCCAGCACGTCTACGTCGGCAACGTCGCCCACGCGCACGTGCTCGCGATGCGCGCCCTGCTCGAGGCGGACAGCCCGGTCGGCGGCGAGATCTACTTCGTCACGGACGACTCGCCCGCGCTGAACTTCTTCGACTTCATGGAGCCGATCGTGAACGAGCTCGGCTACACGTTGCCGCCGAAGTCGCGGAGCGTCCCCTACCCGGTGATGTGGACGCTCGGCGCCCTGCTCGAGGGCGTCGCCTTCGCGTGCCGACCCTTCGCGCGATTCGTGCCGACGCTCACGCGCTCGAGCGTGCGCTTCGTCGGCCACGATCACACCTTCCTCGGCGAGAAGGCGCGTCGCGACTTCGGCTACCAGCCCATCTACTCGGAGCCGCAGGCGCTCGAGCGCACGGTCGACTGGTTCCGGACGAACCGATAGGGGGCACGGCCCCTACGCCCCGGGAGAGGGAGCTCGTGATGCGAATGGACCTGAGCGCACACTCGCCCTTCGGAGAGCTGGTGGGAAGGCGGATCGTGAAGGCGGATGCGGAGGCGAAGTCCGTCGAGGTCGAGTACGAGGCGCGGCAGGAGTTCACCAACCGCATCGGCACGGTCTCCGGAGGGATGCTCTCGGCGATGCTGGACTCCGTGACCGGGCTCGCAGCCCTGGTTGCGCTCCCGGAGGAGCTGACGGCGGTGCACACCACGCTGCGGGTCGAGTACCTCCGACCCGCGCGTCCCGGTCGACTTCTCGGGCGGGCCGCGGTGGTCGAGCTCGCGGATCGGAATCTTCGCTCACGGGGCGAGCTGCTCGACGGCGGCGGCACGACGATCGCCCGAGCAGAAGCCACGCACCGGGTCCTTCCGAAGAAGCAGGGCTAGCTCGGGCCGAGCGCAGCGGCCCCGACCCGCTTGGCGCCAAGCCCCCGCGTCGCTGCTCGTCAATGACAAGCGCCTAGCCGAGGACCGCGTCGAGCACGCGGTGCCGATGCGCGGGCTACGCCGGCATGGGCATCGGCCGTGACGACGGCCTGCCCGTCTCGCCCGGCAAGATCTACTACCTGCGCCGGCCGTTCCCCTTCCAGGGCACGATCGGGAAGGTGGAGTTCGTGCTGGAATAGCGCGACCACGGGGCTTCGATCAGCGCACCAGACCCGCGCGATAGTCCGCGTACAGCGGTGTCCAGGAGAGCGACTCCCGAGCGCGCGCATTGGCGACGCGGAAGGAAGGCAGGAGATCCCGGCCGCCGCTCCGCGGAGGAGAGACGCCGACCAGGTTCGCCACGTAGGTCAGGACCTCGCGCCAGCGCGCCGGGCGGTCGTCGGCCACGACCAGAGCCTGGCGGGACGGCCAGCAGCGGAGGGCGCGAGCCGTCGCGGCCGCCATGTCCGCGACGTGGATCAGCGAGACGTAGCCGGCGCCCTCGCCGGGCACCCGGAGTCGGCTCGCCCGGGCGCGGGCGAACCAGTCGTCGTCGAATCCCGTGCCCGGGCCGTAGAAGAGGCCGCCGCGCAGGATGACCCAGTCGAGCGGGCACTGCTGGATCGCGGCCTCCATCGCGCGCGCCGCCGCGATCGCCTCGCCTGCCGTCCCCGGCAGAGGCGGGTGGAAGGTTGCCTCGTCGGCCCAGGCATCGCCGCCGCCGGCATGGATCATGGCGATGCTCTGCTGGAGGATTCGCGGCACACCGGCGTCGCGACACGCGCGCACCCAGACCGGTGTGCCTTCGCGGCGCAGCCGATCGTTCTCGGCGTAGTCGCCGGTTCCGCGTGGGCCGGGCAGCGACGTCGCCAGGTGGATCGCCACGTCGCAGCCGGCGAGCGCGGCGCGCAGCGAGTCCTCGTCGAAGAGGTCCGCGGCGCGCAGCTCGGCGCCGCAGGCCGCGGCCACTGTCGCGGACTCGGGCCGCCGCACCAGTGCGCGCACCCGATACCCCTCCGCGCACAGGCGCGGCACCAGGTGACGTCCGTAGACGCCAGAGGCTCCGAGCACCGCAACTCGGCCCGCGGCAGCCGTCGGATCGGCCATGGAACCCTCCTCTGGAAGTCCCTCGAATGCCGGGGACCGTACCGGGCCCGACGCCGAGGCCGCTGTCGAAATCTTGCAGGGCGTGCCGGGATCAGCGAGCGAGGAGCCTGCGGACCTGCGCCATCGATCCGGTGTCGAGCAGGCGCCGGGCCGCGGAGGGAGTGATCCCCAGCTCGCGATGCACGGTCGCGGTGAAGTGGCTGTGGTGCGCGAAGCCGAGGGCGATTGCCAGGGCAGAGAGGTCCCGCTCTCCGGCGGCGAGCCGCTCGAGCGCCGCGCGCACGCGCAGCTGCTGGACCTCTCGCCACAGCGTGTGGCCGGTGGCGCGCCGGAATGCCCGACAGAGTTGGAACACGGAGAGGTCGACGACATCGGCCACGTCCTGGAGCCGGATCGGCCGGTCCAGCCGCGCGGCAATGAAGGCCCGCGCCTGCTCCGCAATGTCGAGGTCGCGCGGCGACGACGCGTGTCTCGCTCTTCGATCCAGGACACGCTGCGCGAGCAGAATCGCGGCCTCTTCCAGCTCGAACTCCGGGCGCATCTGGGCGATCGCGGACGACAGCAGCTGAATCGCGAAGTGGAGCTTCGAGTCCATCGGGACCTGGCGCTCCGAGAACGGGAGGTCGGGACGCTGCTCCACGCTGGGGTCGGATTCGCGCAGGATTCCGAGCAGCACGTCCTCTCGTAGCACGATCGTGAGCGCGGTCTCGCCGGACCCGTACGGATGGCTGACCCGATAGGGCTCGCCCCGGTTCGAGAGGGTGACCCGCGACGGGCTGACCGTGAGACTCTTCCCGTTCACGTGGCGGACGTTCACGCCGGAGAGCGGAACCATGATCTGGTGCTGCGGCTTCCGCTCCTCGCCGCTCACACCCCGGTGCGCCCGACGGCACCGGACCCGCTCGAGGCAAACGAGGGAGCTGGCGAAGAGAGAGCGCCGGACTTCGACCTTCATGAGTCTCCACCCGATCTTCGGAATCGACTAGGAATCGGAGCTGCACTCGGGCGCGGCGGCGCGACGCACGCGGTCGGGCGTGATCGACTTCAGATCGCGCGTTCCCATCTCGGTCATGATCGTCTCGAGCTCGCGCCGGAGGATCGCGAGCACCGCCTCGACGCCCTCCTGGCCGAAGGCGGCGAGCCCCCACAGGTAGGGACGCCCGACGCACACGGCCGAGGCGCCGAGGGCGAGGGCCTTGAACACGTCCGTGCCGCGCCGGAAGCCGCTGTCGACCAGGATCGGGATGCGGCCGCCGACGGCCGCAGCGATCTCCGGAAGCACCTCGATGGTGGCGAGGCCGCTGTCCTCGGCGCGGCCGCCGTGGTTCGAGACCACGATCCCGTCGACGCCGTGCTCGACGCTGAGCTGGGCGTCCTCGGCGGTGAGGACGCCCTTGATCACGAGCTTCATCGAGGTGCCATCGCGGATCCGGTCGACCGTGTCCCAGTCGAGGATCATCGCGTCCTGGATCACGTCGCGCGGGTCGATGCCCAGGTCGTAGAGGCTCCGCTGCACGCTCGCGGAAAACGAATCGTGACACGGCTGACACGCGGGATTGTCGAGCCGGTGGTAGCGGTGCAGCGCGTCGCGGTTGCGACCGAGCCCGATCTGGTCGACGGTCAGCACGACGACCGGACAGCCCGCCGCCTCGGCCTCGCGCAGCTGGTGACGAGTGACGAGCCAGACGTCTGGCGTGTAGAGCTGGAACCAGATCGGCGCGCCGCGCGCCTTGACCACCTCCTCGATGGGCGTGGAGGTGCCCGTGGAGAGGATCTGGAGGTGGTCCTGGCGCCGCGCCGCGCGCGCGACGGAGAGCTCCCCCTCCGGGTTGAACGCCCTCTGGGCCGAGGCCGGGGCCAGCGCGATCGGGCACGAGAGCTCCGTGCCGAGGATCTCGGTCGAGGTGTCGAGGTCACGCACGTCGACGAGACGCCGCGGCCGCAGCTGGAACATCCCGAAGGCCTCGCGATTGGCTCGCAGGGTGAACTCGTCCTGGATCCCCATCGACAGGAAGGTGTAGTGGGCCGCGCTGAGGTTTCGCTTCGCCACGGGCTCGAAGTCGAAGACGTTGATCGCGTCGGCCGCCGCGGCCACCAGGTCTCCACCCGAATCGGCCGCCGGCCCGGCTCCGATCGGTCCCCGCCAGGGATCGCGGTCGGCTCCGCAAGCGCTCGAGAAGAGGAGCGGACTCCCCGCGACGAAGCGCAGGAAGGCGCGTCGATCCAGCTCACTCATTGGCTGTCTCCACGATCGACATCCCCCTTTCGTCCCCCGCGACCGTGGACGCTCCTTCAAGGAGGGAAGCCCTGCAAGTGCCGTTCGATCGCTGCGGTGCAGCGCGAGGCTTGCATGCTGGTACCCTCGCTCCGGGAACCGGACGAGGAGGCCCCATGGATTTCGTGCGCACACCCGACGAGCGCTTCGCCCATCTGCCGGACTACGACTTCGCTCCGCACTACGCCGAGGTCGACGGTCTGCGCGTCCACTACGTCGACGAGGGACCGAGGGACGCGGCGCCGGTGCTCTTGATGCACGGCGAGCCCTCGTGGAGCTTCCTGTACCGGAAGATGATCCCGATCTTCGTCGGCGCGGGGCACCGTGCCATCGCTCCGGACCTGGTGGGATTCGGGCGCTCGGACAAGCCGGTCCGCCAGGAAGACTACAGCTACGCACGGCACGTGGAGTGGATGCGCGCGCTGCTCTTCGACGTGCTCGACCTGCGCGACATCACGCTGGTGTGTCAGGACTGGGGCGGCCTGATCGGCCTGCGGCTGGCGGGAGAGCACCCGGACCGCTTCGCCCGGCTGGTTCCGGCGAACACCGCGCTGCCCGAGGGCCATCAGAGTCTCGGGCCGGCCTTCGACGCCTGGAGGAAGTTCTCCCAGGAGTCGCCGGACTTCCCGGTCGGCGCGATCCTCCAGACCGCGACGGTCAGCGAGCTCTCGCCCGAGGTGATGGCCGCCTACGACGCGCCCTTCCCGTCCGCGGAGTTCAAGGCGGGAGCGCGCCGCTTCCCGATGCTGGTGCCGGTCTCTGACGGCGACCCGGCGGTGCCCGCCAACCGCGCCGCCTGGAAGGTGCTCGAGCGCTTCGAGAAGCCGGTGATGACGGCCTTCAGCGACGGCGATCCGATCACCGGCGCGGCGCGCCCGGGCTTCGAGACCCGGATTCCCGGCGCCCAGGGTCAGCCGCACGCGATCCTGAAGGGAGGCGGTCACTTCCTCCAGGAGGACGTGGGCCCGCAGCTCGCCGCCCTGGTGAACGACTTCATCGCCCGGACGTCCTGACACCTCAGATCGGACCCGGTCCCCGGCGGCCGCCGAGGATCCAGCGAATCATCGGAAGGTGCTGGCGGCCGTGGAAGAACTCGCCGTCGACGAGGTAGCCCGGCACGGCGGACAGACCTCGCTCGCGAAGCTCGCCGGCGACGCGCGCCGCGGTCTTCGGCCCGTCTCCCGCGCACCACGCCTCGAACTCCGCGGCGTCGCCGCCCGTCTTGGCCACCAGCGAGGAGATCGCCGGTACGCTCGACGGGTCGAGCTCGAGGGACCAGTAGGAGCGAAAGCCCTCGCTGAGGAAGGCCGGCAAGTCCTTCCGGCTGCGTTCGCGAAGCCAAAGCCATCCGAGCTCGAAGGCGCTGGCGTCGGCGTCCCGGTAGAGATCGCGCAGCACCAGTCCCTGAGCGCGGCCGTAGATCTCGATCTCGCGGGCGAGCGCCCGCGCGCGATGGCGGCGGTGGAGGATCCCGCGATCGTCTCCCGGAGCCGGATCCGACGGAGGCTTCAGCGGCAAGACGGTGAGCGGAAGCCAGTCGATCTCGATTCGCAGCTCGTCCGCCAACGCGGCCACCGGGTGCAGCGCCAGGTACGAGAACGGGTTGCGAAGGTCGAGGATCACGCTCAGGGGGGCCAAAGCGAGGGCGGTGTACGAGCTCGTCACGCGCGCGCTCCGAAGGAGCGATTGGCCACGTCCGGCGGCGGACCCTCGGCTCCCGAGAGCAGCCAGGCGACGCGCGGCAGGTGCTCGCGACCGAACCACATCTCCTCGCCCACGAGATAGGTCGGGACGCCGAAGACGCCGGCGCCGAACGCCGTCGCGTTCAGCGCGTCGTGCTCGGCGCGGCCCGGCCCCGCGGCGTACGCGCGGAAGCCGTCGATCTCGACGCCCGTGTCGCGCAGAGCCGCTTCCAGGACGCTCACGTCCTCGATGTCGAGCTCGCGGCGCCAGAAGCGCGGATAGACCGCGTCGAGGTAGGCGTCGAGTCGGCCGCTGCGCTTCGCCCAGAGCATCGAGATGCCCGCAAAGCTCGAGTCCCAGATCTTGACCGTCCCGCGGACGGTCTTCCCGGTCAGGTTGGCATAGCGCCTGGCATCCATGTAGGCGTAGCGGACGCCGCTCCACTGCTCCGCGGAGCGCTGGCTGGTCTCGACCCTTCCCTTCGCGTCGAGCTTCGCCGAGCCCAGGTAGCTCGGGATGTCGAGGGTGAAGGGTCGCCAGTCGATCGGTGCGCCGACACTGCGCGCCATCGCCCGGCTCGGCTCGATCGCGAGGTAGGCGTAGGGGCTCTTCAGATCGATGTAGACCGCCAGCGGGTGGTTCCCACGAAGCGCCGAGAACTCGCTCACCGTCGCCACTCTAGCTCGTCGCCCTCGATCGGTCGGGCGGTGCGTAGAGATGGGTCGCGTAGTCGCGCAACATGCGGTCGACGCTGAAGCGGGGAATGAGCCGCGCCATCGACGTCTTCACGCGGGCGAGCCAGCGGTGCGGGATGCCGTCCGCTCCCCGATCGTAGAAGAGCGGGAGGACCTCGCTCTCGAGCAGGTTGAAGACGGCGGCGGCGTCGCGGTCGTCCTGCGCCTCCGCCTCCGCGTCGGGCGAAGAGATGCCCCAGCCGCTCTCGCCGTCGTAGGCCTCTTCCCACCAACCGTCGAGGATGCTCAGGTTCAGGCCGCCATTGACCGCCACCTTCATGCCGCTCGTGCCGCTCGCCTCGAGCGGGGGGCGCGGCAGGTTGAGCCACAGGTCGACGCCGGCCACGAGGCTGGGCGCCACGTGCAGGTCGTAGTTCTCGAGGAACACGATCCGACCGCCGACGTTGGCGTGGTGTCGCAGCGCGAGCAGCCCGCGCAGCGTCTCCTTGGCCTCGTGGTCCTGCGGATGGGCCTTGCCTCCGATGACCATCTGGATCGGGCGTTCCGTATCGGCCAGGAGCCGGAGGCCGTCGTCCAGTCGCCGCGTCAGCAGATGCAGGCGCTTGTAGGTGGCGACCCTCCGCGCAAAACCGATCGTCAGGTAGTCGGGATGGAAGACCTTGTCCGCGGCCTCCACGTACTCCGGCGCCTCGCCTCTGCGCAATCGATCGAGCACGGACTGCTCGCGCGCGCGATCCACCAGCCGTGCGCGCAGCGCGCAGCGCACCGCCCACAGCTCCGCGTCGGGAATCCTCGTGACATCCGACCAGAGCTCCGGATCGATGAGCCGCTCGCGCCAGTCCGGACCGAGATGGGTGTCGAGCAGCGACTGCATCGCCTCGGCCATCCAGGTCGCGGTGTGGACGCCGTTCGTCACGGAGGTGATCGGCACCTGCTCGACCGCCCGATCCGGCCAGACCCGGTGCCACATCTGACGCGATACCTGGCCGTGGCGGCGGGAGACCCCGTTTGCGATCCGGCTGGTCCGGAGCGCCAGCAGCGTGATGGCCATCGGATCGTCTGGACTCTCCGGCTCGAAGCCGCCGAGGCGGCGCAGATCCTCGGCCTCGAGGCCCAGCCCACGGCACCAGTCGCCGAGCACCGGCTGCAGCTCCTCGCGCCGGTACCACTCGTTTCCGGCCGCCACCGGCGTATGGGTGGTGAAGACCGTCTGCTCGCGCGCCGTCTCCAGGGCCGCGTCGAAGGACATGCCCTCGCGCATGAGCCACGCGATCCGCTCCAGGGTCCCGAGCGCCGCGTGGCCCTCGTTCAGATGTGTTATGCAAGGTCTGATGCCCATCGCCTCGAGCGCGCGCTGACCTCCCACGCCGAGCGCGCCGTACTGCGCGAGACGCGTGTGCCGATCGCCGATGTAGAGGCGGTGAGTGATCCAGCGATCGATGGGGTGGTTGCCGGGATGGTTGGCGTCGAGCAGGAACAGCGGGACGCGGCCGAAGTCGACCCGCCAGACGTGCAGCTGCACCTCGCGGCCGCGCAGGGGCAAGGACACCGACAGCGGCTCGCCGTCCTCACGGGTGACGCGAACCGCAGGGAGCCGCTCGAAGCGCGTCGGAGTCCAGTACTCGCGCTGCCAGCCCTCGAAGTCGAGGTGCTGGTGGAAGTAGCCCTCGGTGTAGAGGAGCCCGACTCCCAGCAGCGGCAGCGCCCGGTCCGAGGCGCCCTTCAGGACGTCTCCCGCCAGCACCCCCAGGCCGCCGCCGTAGAGCGGGAGCGAGCAGTGAGCGCCGAACTCGGAGCAGAAGTAGGCGACGGGTCCGAGGAGATCGCGCCCGAGCCGCATCGCGGGTCGCGCCAGCTCCTCGTCGAGCCGAGCCGCCGCCCTCTCCACGCACGCCACGTAGCCCTCGTCCTCGGACAGCGCGCGCAAGCGACTCGGCGCGATCGACTCGACCATCCAGAGCGGATTGCAGCCGCTCCGGCTCCACAGGTGCGGATCGATGTCGCGGAAGAGCGCCGTTCCCCCCGCGAGCCAGGTCCAGCGGTAGTTGAAGACCAGACGCGCCAGCGGCGCGAGCGGCTCCGGGAGGCGATCGACGAGCTCGCCGACGGCGCGCTGGAGATCCCTCGCGCCGTCGTTCTTCCCGTACGTGGACACCCGCATTGCGCTCGATCTACCTCGACCGGACCGCTGGCCCGCGGGAGCAGACGTGCAGGTCACGCGACGCCGAAAGGGTACTGAATCGGACAAACGCAAAACAGCCTGTCGACCGTCCGGACCGAACGCGAGAATGAGCCTCGAATCCGCGAGAAGGGAGCTCCGATGTCCTGGCTCACTCGTGTTCGGCGCGCGTCTTCGACACAGCTGCTCGTTCGCATTCTGGATCGACCGGAGCTGGTCGCCGCGGTGCGCGAGCTGCCCGCGCCCGTGCTCGGCGAGCTGATCGATCGCCTCGGTCTCGAAGATGCCGGCGAGCTGGTGGCGCTCGCCAGCAGCGAGCAGCTGCAGGGCGTGTTCGATCGGGATCTGTGGCGCGCCGCGGCCCCGGGCGAAGACGAACACTTCCGGCCCGAGCGCTTCGCGCTCTGGCTCGAGGTCATGTCCGAGGGCGGAGAGGACTTCCTGATCGGACAGCTGTGTGCGTTGCCACGCGACCTGCTGGCGCTGGCGGTGCACCGCCTGCTGCTGGTGGTGGACATGGATGGACTGTGGCAGCGCTTCAGCGGACCCAGCGAAGACCTCCAACGCCTCGAACGCGCGCTGGATGCGCCGACGTTCGAAGAATGGGAGGAGTTCCGCCTGCTGGCGCGCGACCCGATGCACTGGGACGCGGTCTGGGCCGCGCTGCTCGCGCTCGATCGCGATCATCACGACCTGCTCCGCGCGATCCTGGAGTACTGCTGTGCGCTCAGCGCGGAGTACGTCGAGGAGCGCGGCGGATTCTTCGAGGTGCTGACATCGGAAGAGATGCTGGAGAACGACGTGGCGGGCGAGCGCGAGGATCGGCGGACGGCCGAGGGGTTCGTCGCGCCGGCGGACGCGCGCAGCTTCCTCGAGCTGGCGCGGCGCGGAACGCAGCTCGAGACGCGCGACCCCATGACCCGGGCCTACTTCCGCGCCCTCGCGCGCGGGACGTCGGCACGGGAGGCCCGGAGCGCAGCGGGCACCAGCGGCACCGTGGCCGCGCCGGACGCCTCCGTGGGCCAGCTCGTGCAGCGGATCGAGGAGGCCGCGGTCGTCGAGCCGACTCGCCAGCCGACGGCAGCACCCGAGCCGGAGCTCCTGTTGCAGGCGGCGCTGGCCGAGCTGCGGCTGCGAGAGCCCGAGATCTTCTCCCAGCGCATCGAAGAGCTCGGCTACCTCGCCAACGTGCTGATCGCCGGCAGCGAGGGTCGTCGCCCGCGTCCAGTCGAAGCGCTCGAACGGGCGATCGCCGTCTGCAACAGTGGCCTGGAGCGCGCGCTCGGCGCGGACCGGGCGCTCGCGCGGGCAGTCGAGCTGCTGGCTGAGATGCCGGCGGATCGGCTGTTTCGCCGGGGCTTTCGGGCCGGGGCGAGCGCCTAGAGGCCGAGGTCCGTGAGACCCGGATGGTCGTCCGGTCGCCGGCCGGAGGGCCAGCGGAACCGGCGCTCCTGCTCCCGGATCGAGTGCTCGTTGATGCTCGCGATGCGGCGGCGCATCAGGCCGTCCTCGGAGAACTCCCAGTTCTCGTTGCCGTAGGCGCGGAACCACTGGTCGCTGTCGTCCCGGAACTCGTAGGCGAAGCGCACGGCGATCCGGTTCCCATGCCAGGTCCAGAGCTCCTTGTTCAGCCGATAGTCGAGCTCGCGCCTCCACTTGCGCGCGAGGAACGCCCGGATCTCGGTGCGTCCCGCGAGGAACTCGACCCGGTTGCGCCAGCGGCTGTCTTCGGTGTAGGCGAGCGACACCTTCTCGGGGTCGCGGGAGTTCCAGGCGTCCTCGGCGAGGCGGACCTTCTCTATCGCAGACTCCTCCGTAAAGGGCGGCAGCGGCGGACGGACCACGTTCCTTCCTCCTGTGATTCCCTACTCGCCGGACTTCGCCTCGCAGCTCGCGAGCCTCTTCTCCAGCTCGGCCACTCGTTCGCGCAGCGGTGTCACCGCCTGCTCGACCTCCTCGAGCGTGAAGCGCGGCGTGATGTGCTGCGGGCAGTTCCAATCGAAGCCGGCCACGTGCAGGAGCACGGCGTGCTCGACCACCGCATCGTACCCGGTGACGGCGAGCTGCGCGGCGAGGCCGGCGTCCGAGCCGACCTCGCGGACCTCGACGCGTCCCAGGATCTTGAGTCGACGCCGGCTCGCGTAGTCCATCAGGATCAACGCCACGCGGTCTTCCCCGCTCCAGTTCCCCAGCGAGACGTACTGGCGATTGCCGCGGAAGTCCGCCCAGGCCAGCGTCTGCTCGTCGAGCACGCGCAGGAAGCCCGGCGGCCCACCACGGAACTGCACATAGGGCCAGCCCGTCTCGCCGACGCTCGCCAGGTAGAGCCCGTCGCGGGCGCGGAGGAACTCGGCCTCCTTGGGGCCGAGCCGGTCGCTCCGGGATTCTCCCCCCTTTGCGCGCGCGTAGCTCGCGCGCGAGCCGTGTACCTCCTGCTGTGCCTGGACGGCGGGGGTGAAGGCGATCTCGGCGAAGCGGTGGCCCATCTCATCTCCTCTGTGCGGTGCGGTCGGCGAGCTCGGCGACGAGGGCGGCGACGGATTCCCGTGTCGAGGCGTCCCGGAGCTTCCGTTCCACGAAGCCCGGCACCGGCATCCCGGAGTCGGACACGACGCGCAGGACGATGACGCTGCCGCCTTCCGGGAGCCGCTCGATCTGCCACGTCGACGAGAGCTGTCGCAGATCCGCGGGGCGGCTCCGATCGAGCGTAAACTCGACGAGGCACTGCGCGCGGCGGCGCGTGGCGATCAGCGAGTAGCGCACGCGCACGCCCGCCAGCGCGGTCGTCGCGTGGATCCGGTAGCGACGGGCATCGAGCGGCTCGATCGTGAGCTCGGCGCCCGGTGGGAAGAGATGGCGCCAGGTCTCGACGTCGCTCAGAGCCGACCAGACCTGACCGGGCGCCTGCTCGACCTGCGTCGACGCCACGGATTCGCCCGCCCCCGCCGCGAGCGGCGCCGTGGCGATCGCCGCGAGCAGCAGTGTTGCGGCGACGGCTCGTGTCGCGGCCACCTCATGCCCCCGCGATCGAGGCGCGCAGCCCGGGCAGTCCCGCGTACTTCGCGTAGAAGGTGCAGCCGCGCTCCGTGCGCGGGCGATGCGTGGCGCCCGCCGGGAGCCGGAGCCAGGTGCGCGGGCCGTAGCGCCCGAGCTCGTCGGCCAGCTCGCCCTCGAGCACGAGGATCTCGACGCCGTCGGGGTAGGCGACCTCGCCCGGCACGGTGCCCGGCGCCCAGCGCTCGAGCCAGGTGGCGTCGCGGAAGCCCTCCTGCGCGTGCAGGGCGATGCGCTCGGTGCCGGCTCGGGGGCCCGCTTCCCACTTCGCCTCGCCCGTGTGGAGCACCACGTGCTCCCGCGGCCCGGGCGCCTGCCGGAGCTTCACGAAGATCAGGCAGCCTTCGCGCGAGAAGGGAGCGTGGCGGAAGCCCTCGGGATTCAAGAGGTAGGTGCCCGCCGCCCAGTCGCCGTGCTCGTCGGAGAAGACACCCTCGAGCACCAGGATCTCCTCGCCCTCGGGGTGGTCGTGGGCCGGAAACGCAGAGCCCGGGTCGTAGCGCACGATCGACGTCACCTGCCCCGACTCGGCGGGCCCCACCCGGTGCAGGCGCTTGCGCCAGACCGTGGGGCTCGGGCTCGCGGACCAGCTCATCCGGTCCGTGTCGACCGCGACGCGAGCCGTAAGGTCGCCGTGGAGAGGTGCTTTCGCGTCCTGACTCGTGCTCTCGGGCACCGCCGCTCCCTCCCGGTAGCTCATCGATGCCCAACGTCACGCACGGGTTTCATGGTAGGCCCGCGTGTCTCACACACGGGGCGGGGCGATCCGGAGCGCCGACCGGTCGGTCGCGCCCTGCCCGCATCTTGCGCACGTACGCCTCCGGCCTATTCGAGACTCCACCCGAAGCCCTGCCCCGCAAGGGAGACGGCCTCGATGGAGCGACCCGTTGCGACCGGCTCCCCGATGCGCGCCTCGACATCGCTCGCACCCAGACGACCGGCCAGATCGCGGATTTCGTCGGCAAGCATCGCGCAATCGCGCTCTCCGCGGTCGGCGACGAAGAGCGGCATCGACTCGCTCGCCGTCTCGAGAGCGGTCCGGTGCGAGACGATCGGCCGACCCCAGTCGCTCCGCAACGACCCGTACCGCGCGCACCTCGGAGAAGGCGATCTGCCGCTCGCGCGGCGTCGAGCAGCCGCGTGCGTCGCCTACGGATGCTTGCTTCCACGGTGCGATCTCGACCTCGGTCGTTGGGGCCCACAGAACGCCTGCTGCCGTAGCCAGCGCCACGCCCCCGAGGACGAGCCATTCGCGTGGCCGAAGCGCAGGCCTCTACGTCGCCGGGGGCAAGCGCGAGCGCCCCCGCGCCGGTGGCCACCGCGAAGAGCGCAAGACCTAGCGCAGCACCGCGAGACTCTCGATGAGCCCCAGGGATCCGTCGGCCCGACACTCGACCTTCACCGCGCGCGCCCCGGTACGCGGCTCGGGACCGGAGCGGGACGATCCGCGCGGCCTCGATTGGGGTGGGGACTCTCGACCAGCGCCGAGCCGCACGCCACGTGCCGCTCGCTCGGGGTTGCCTCCCCAGGAGACCGCTTCGGGGCGGATCCTGCGCAGGATTCTTGCGACCGTCGTGGCGGCGCGGACCCGTCGCCGCTGTGGAGCCGCTCCTGTAGAGTGCTCCGGTCAGCACTCCTAGCCCCGACCGGAGTAGTCTCTGCGGCAGGGGACTCGGAGACCCCGGAGGATTGGATGCAGCGCGCGGCTCACATCCGGCATTGTGCAGGAGTGGCGCTAGTCACGCTGCTGATGTGCGCGGTTGGGGAGGAGGTCCGGGCCGAGAAGCCGAAGGCGAATGGACCGCCCGCGTGGAATGCGCCGCAGCCGGAGAAGATCGAGGCGCTGGAGCTGAAGGGGAACCCGCAGCGGGGGGAGCGACTGTACGAGACGTGCGCCTCTTGTCATCTGACGAACGCGGCCGGCCAGCAGGACGGCACCATGCCGCAGCTCGCCGGCCAGCACACCACGGTGCTCATCAAGCAGCTGGCCGAGATCCGCTCCGGCTTGCGGGTGAATCCCGTCATGCTGCCCTTTGCGAAGCAGCTCGTGGAGCCGCAGGACCTGGCCGACGTCGCCGCGTACATCGCCTCGCTTCCGGTCCCGGCGGACCGTGGCGTGGGACCGGGCGTGGACCTCGACCGGGGCAAGGCGCTCTACGAGCATGACTGCGTGCGCTGCCACGGTGAGCACGGGGAGGGCAATGCGGCGTCGTTCTTCCCCAGGATCGCCGGCCAGCACTACCACTACATCGTTCGGCAGCTGATCGACATCGCCAGCGGGCGGCGAGGCAACGCGCACCCCGAGATGGCCCTCATCGTCGAGAGCTACTCGGCCCGCGATGTCTCGATCGTCGCCGACTACGTCTCGCGCCTCGGCGGGACGCCCTGAGACCCCCCCCCCGAATCCGTAGCCTGTGGCCGCGCGCACGAGGAAGTCCCCATGCAGCAAAGTTCCCTGCCCGACATGCTCTGCGCGCTGGGGGCCCTGTTGGGCCTGGTTGCCTGCCAGAGCGCCGCGCCGGCCGCGCCGCTGCCGGTCGAGTATCAGTCCAATCAGCCCACCGCGGACGGACTGTACCTGGCCAGGAGCGCGCCGAGCCACACCGTCTACCTGAGGCCGGGGGCCCAGATCCGCCGCTACACCGAGGTGATCGTCGATCCCTTCATGGTCTCCTACGCGATGTCGCCGAGCAGCGGCGACCAGGCCTCGGCGCCAGTTCGCACGCTCGAGCCCTACGCCGAGGCGCGTCTCACCGGCCTATTGCGCGATGACTTCCTGCGGGAGCTGAGCCGAAGCCAGTCCTTCCGGGTGGTCGAGACGCCGGGCCCGATGGTGCTGCGGGTGCAGGGATGGATCTACGACCTCGTGATCGAGGAGCCCTATCGCCAGGACCCGCGCAACTTCCCGCTCTGCTTCGGCAAGATGACCCTGATCCTCAACGTGCGCGACTCGCTCACCGCCCAGGCCCTGGCCCGCGTCAGCGACCACATCGCCGTCTCCTGCAGGCGCGAGCACGGAGAGCTCTACTACGAGGCCTCCTGGAAGGACATGAAGGGCATGCTGCACCCGTGGGCCAGTTTCCTGAGCGACAGCCTCGACGAGCTCCACGAGATTCCGGACCTGCCGGCGGCCCCCGGAGAATCGCCGCCGGCTCCGTAGGCAGAGGGTAGCGCTAGCCGAAGGAGTGTCTCGCCATGCCCGAAGACCTCCGGGTGACCTCGGGCGGCGACATGGAGACCCTCACGTTCACCTGCGCCGTGAATCTCTTCTTCTCGCCACACGCCGGCTCGCGCGCGCTGTGGCCGGGGAGCAGCAGATCCCGGTTGCCCGACCGGGGCGTTTCCGAGAGCTTTGAAGCGGAGTCGCCTCGAGTAGGAGAGGGAAGGGGTCGGTTCCGGTAGAGCCGAGCAGAGCTGGACCCGTCGACAGCTCCCTCCAAAGACCTTCGGGATGCGACGAGCCGCACCCACCCTCGGCGTGCTGATCGCGGCCTGGTCCTGCTCGTTGCGGGCCGCCCTTCAAGCGGCCATCTTCATCTGAATGGTCGGAGCGTCGACGGTGACTCGATCCCCAGTATCGTCGAGGACGTCCAAAGCAACAGGGACTGGGACGACGACGGCTGCCCCACCGCCGTCGAGGGAATGGGCGACACAGACGGAGACGGCATCCCGGACTTCCTGGACGCGACGTCCGGTCCGCCGACGGTGCCTGCGGGCTCCGCAACCTGGCCCCCGCCCCCGTCGCCGCTCGCGGCGGGGGCCGGCGAATCCATAGCGTCGACGCAGGTCGGAGCACGCGCCCGGTCAAGTCTGGTCGCTCTAAGCGACGTCGAGACCTGGCGCCAGCTCTTCCGCCGGCGCGAGGGCTGCCTGATCTTAGGGAAGGTCCGGCAGGCACCCGGGCCGCGGGGGCACGTGGCGCTCCGCGCGGACGAGGCGAAGTGGGGAGCGGGCCCTCGACCCGGCACCGAGCGCATCGCCCGCGCACGGAGCGTGGCTGCACCTTCTATGCGAAGTACGCGAGCAGCAGCGTTGCAGCGACGGCTTGTGTCACGGCCACCTCCTGCCCCGCGATCGAGGCGCGCAGCCCGGGCAGTCCCGCTGGAGGTGCGTCGGAGTTTCGCGCTCGGCAGCCGGGGCGCCGCCCGGGTCAGGATGGCGCGCCAGCGCTCCCGGGCGACGGCTCGGGGAACCAGTGCCGGGTGCGATTGCAGAACGCACAGACCGAGAGCATGACCGGAACCTCGACCAGAACACCGACGACGGTGGCCAGAGCCGCTCCCGAGCCGGGGCCGTAGAGGGCGATCGCCGTCGCGACGGCCAGCTCGAAGAAGTTGCTGGCGCCGATGAGCGCCCCGGGTGCCGCGACATCGTGGGGGACCCGGAGCCACTTCATCAGCGCGTAGGCGAGGCTCGAGTTGAAATAGACCTGGATCGTGATCGGGATCGCGATCAGGACCACGTGGAGGAAGCGGCTCGTCAGGTTCTCCGCCTGGAAGGCGAAGATCAGGACGAGCGTGGCC
>CAZZFT010000015.1:0-51970 GCA_964653555.1 uncultured Spirochaetales bacterium
TGGCCTCCTGCGGGCCCGAGCCCGACGAGGCGCGCATCCGCGTCTACTGCGAGGAGAGCGCCGCCCACTACGACTGGCTGGTCGAGCTGGGCGTCCCCTTCAAGGCCGAATTCTATCCCGAGCGCATGCTCTCGCCGGGCGAGGAGGGCCTCACCTACTCGGGCAACGAGCTCGTGCATCCGTTCCGCGACCTGGCGGTGCCGGCGCCGCGGGCGCACATGCCGCAGAAGGAAGGGCAGGCCGGCGCGTTCCTGATGCAGAAGCTGTGCGCCGAGGCGGAGCGGGCCGGGGCGCAGGTCGTGACGAACGTGTTGTGCGAGCGGCTGATCCTCGACACGCGGGGCCGCGTGGTCGGCGTCGCCGGCACGCTCGCGGGCGAGCCGCGCCACTACCGCGCACGCCGCGGCGTGGTGCTGTGCGCCGGCGGCTTCGTGAACAACCGCGAGATGATCCGCCAGTACGCGCCCGCGCTGCGCAAGGCCCGCTTCCGCGCCAGCACCGAGGGCGACGACGGCCGCGGCATCCGCATGGGGATGGGCGCCGGCGGCGCGGCGATCCGCATGAGCATGGGCTCGGTGACGCTGCCCTTCTATCCGCCGAAGAAGCTGATGCGCGGCATCTTCGTCAACCGCTACGGCCAGCGCTTCATGCCCGAGGACGTCTACCAGGGCCGCGCCGGCGAGATCGCCCTGCTCCAGCAGGAAGGGCGCGTGTGGCTGGTGCTCGACGACGAGAGCTTCGAGCGACCCGTCTTCGCCGGTGGCGAGATCCACGCCGCCGAGACGATCGCCGAGCTCGAGGCCGAGCTCGGCTTCGCCGAGGGAACGCTCCAGTCGACCGTCGCGCTCTACAACGCCGGCGCCGAGCGCGGCGAGGACCCGGTGTTCCACAAGGCCTCCGAGTACGTGGCGCCGCTGCGCACGCCGCCCTTCGGCGCGATCGACCTGTCCTGGGACAAGGCGATCTACGCCGCCTTCACCCTCGGCGGGCTCGCCACCGACACCGAGGCACGCGTGCTGAACCCCGACGGCGATCCGGTTCCGGGCCTGTGGGCCGCCGGGCGCACCGCCGCCTCGATCTCGTCGCCCGGCTACAGCAGCGGCACCTCGATCGGCGAGGCGCAGATCTTCGGACGCATTGCGGGGCGCAACGCGGCACAGGCCACCCGCGCGGAGGACTAGCGATGGTCGAGTACAACCCCTTCATGGACGAGGTCCTCTACGGAGATCCGTATCCCGTGTACGCGCGCATGCGCGGCGAGGATCCGGTCTACTACGTGGAGGAGTACGACGCCTGGTTCCTCTCCCGCTTCGAGGACATCTGGCGCGCCGGACCCGACTTCACCCACTTCTCCGCCCAGGAGGGCACGACCCCCAACCACCTGCTGACCAAGGACACGCCGCTCAACCTCTCCTTCGCCAGCATGGATCCGCCCCAGCACTCGAAGTACCGCGCCCAGGTGGCGGGCCTGTTCAAGCCCGGCGCGGTGGCGCGCATCGAGCAGGAGATGCGCCCGATCGTGAAGGGGCTCGTCGACGCCGTGATCGAGCGCGGCGAGTGCGACCTGGTCCAGGACCTCGCCGCCCGGGTGTCCGTGCGCGGCGCACTGTCGGTGATCGGTCTGCCCCTCGACCTCGCCGAGCGCGCCTCGGGCTGGGTGAACGGCATCTTCGCCCGGGAAGACGGCCACCGCGGGGCCACCCCGGCCAGCATGGAGGGGGCGAAGGACATGTTCTTCACCGTCCTCGACCGGGTGAAGGAGCTGCGCAAGAGCCCGGAGAAGGCCACCGGCCTGCTCGAGCGGGTGATGAACAGCGACGTCGACGGCGACAAGATGGACGACTTCCGGCTCGCGTCGCTGTGCTGTGTCGTCTTGATCGGCGGCACCGACACGCTGCCGAAGGCGCTCGCCGCCACCCTCTACCGCCTGTGGCAGAACCCGGACCAGCGCCGCGAGCTCGCCGGGGATCTCTCCCTGGTGCAGGACGCCTTTCTCGAGGGACTGCGCCTCGACACGCCCACCCAGCACCTCGGGCGCACGGTCACGAAGGAGGTGGAGTTCCGCGGCAAGGTCCTGAAGCCCGGCCAGAAGTGCATGTTCATGTGGGCGTCGGCGAACCGCGACGAGAACGAGTTCGACGCTCCCGACACCTACCTCATGAAGCGCCGCCCGCCGCGCATGCTCGCCTTCGGCCACGGCGTGCACATGTGCCTGGGCAAGCACGTGGCGCTGATGGAGGCGCGCATCACCCTCGAAGAGGTGATGCGACGGCTACCCGAGTACGAGATCGACGAGGCCAACGCCGTCCGCAACCGCACCGAGTTCGTGCGGGGATGGCTCTCTCTGCCGGCGCGGTTCTGAGCCTGGCCCGGCGCGCGAGCGCTGGCGCGATCACATCGGGACGCAGTGGCCGCGGCGCGCACGGCAGTCGCGCGGGTGGCGCCCGTCGTCGTCGGCTGGCCAGTCCGCCCACACGCAGTCGGCGGCGGGCATTGCCATCCCGATGGGCTCGAAGGTCGCGCAGAACTGCTCGACGAGGTCCCTGGGAGCGAGGGCGAGTCCGGGGTCCTCGTCAGTGCAGGAGAGGAGCACGCGGGAATCCGGCAAGGCGCCGAGTTCGTAGTTGGTGTCGACGATCTGGGAGCCGACGATCGCGTAGGCCCGGTCCGCCGCTCGCTGCGGTGCGAGGGCCCGCACCCCCGAGACCTCCCTCGTGAAGACCAGCGCGCCCGTCGACGGGTCGCCGATCCACAACCCCGTCTGGACCGTGCTCGAGGCGGATCCGGCGACAAGCAGGATGCGGCCGTCCTCGAGCTCGGCCAGGTACGAGGTCTGCGCCTTCGGGTCGTAGGCCACTCCTTGGACCAGGACCGTCCGGTCTCCCGAGACGGGGTCGACCTGCAGGACGCGGTGGAGCACTGCGGAGGGACCGTACGGGACGGTGTCGCCGACGTAGAGCATTCCATTGCGCGCCACGGCGATGGCCCATGCAACGACGAAGTCGACGCCCTGTCCGCGATCGCGAGAGCTGACGAGCTCCCGGTCTCCGGTCGCGGGGTCGATCCGATGGATCGCGGGACCCGGCACGGCCGCATAGACGAAGCCGTCCCTGGCGACGTCGAAGTCGACGATTCCCTCGTACGGCTCGCCGCCACCCACCGTCGTCGAGCTCACCACCTCGGGGGGCCGCCGCTCGGGATCGATCAGGAGCAGCTGATCCCGCCCGGCGACGAGGATGCTCCCCGGCAGCAGGACGGCCGCCTCGAGCGGGGATCCGACGAGCGCAGCGACCGCGATCGCCAGCGCGAGACGGAGCGGCTTCACGGGGACCTCCCATCGGGGGTCCCGTGGCCGCGACCGAAGGGCGTGACCCGGCACTCGAATCCAGGGGCGGAGCGCTCGTCAAGCGACACGGTCCGAGGCATCTCGCCCCATCCGGACTAACGGATCTCACTGCGGAGAGGGCGGGCTCAAGCCGCCGATCCGGGGGCCCGATGGGTTCTGCGGGATGCAGGAATTCGCTTCCGTAGCGAGTCTGGCGACACTGGCCCTGTCGATCTTCGTGTCGGTGCGCCTGGTTCTGGTCGCGCTGCGCACCCGGGCTGCGCCCGAGTCCGCGATGGCCACCTATCAGGTGCTCATCGTCGGGGCCATCGTGGTCTATTCGGCGCTTCGCATCCTGGCCGTGGAGGACCCGGCTCGTCTCCTCGCCTGGGTGGTCACGGCGAACGGGATGATCGCGCTCGGCGTGGTGGCTCTCGCCGTCGGCGTGTGGCGGATCTACCGCCCCTCCGAGCGCTGGGCGATGGCCCTGGGTGGTGTGCTCTCGCTGTGGGTGATGGTCGGCTGGCTGTGGACCTCGCTCGGGGACGCGCTGCCGACGACGGTCGCGGCCACACCGGCCAACGCGTTCTTCGTGATGGGCCGCTCCGGGGTCTACCTCTGGGGCGGCTTCGAGGGCGTGCGCTATCACCGCATGATGCGCCGGCGCGCGGCCCTGGGACTCGGCGACCCCGCGATCGCCCATCAGATCCTGCTGTGGGGCGTCTTCAGCTTCACCATGGGCGTGCTCGCGATCAGCTCTCTCGCCGCCGGCTACGCACTGGGCGAGGCCTACGCCCAGTGGACCCCGGGCCTGTTCCTGACGCCGGCGATCAGCCTGGTGGCCTCGATCTGCCTGTGGCTCGCGTTCTTCCCGCCGGCCTCCTACCGCCGCCTCTTCGCCGCCGGCCCGGCACCCGCCGCCGGCTGAGGCCGGCCGGGATCGGCGCGCTCAGCCCGGAAGGCGCAGCAGCTCCGCGGCCTCCTTCGGCCGGGCCACCGGTCGGCCGACCTCCGCGCACAGCGCCACCGCCTCCCGCACCAGCTCGAGATTCGACGGCGTGCGCGGACCGGCGTAGTCCTCGAGGCCGACGCGCAGGTGGCCGCCGCGCTCGAGCGCGTGGCGCGCCACGCCGTTCTCCAGCGGATCGCCACTGACCACCGCCACCGACCAGGGCAGGTCGACGCCCTCCATCATGTGGAGGTACGCATCGAGTCCCGCGGTGGTCGGCGGCAGCCCGAACAGCAGGTCCGTCGCGCCCTTGCCGCGGTAGCTCGACGTGCCGCCGAGGTAGAAGCGCAGGAACGCGCCCGGGGGCAGGCGCCCAGCGCGGTGCCAGGCGAGCGCGTGGCGCAGGAAGCCCGGCTCGAAGATCGCCATGCCGGGTCCCAGGCGCAGGCGCCGGCACAGCTCGAACTTGTAGGCGATGTCGGCCGGCGAGTTCGTGTAGACGAAGCCGACCGGCAGCGGCAGGCCGTCCTCGTCGGTCGGTCCCAGGTTCACGGAGCCGGGATCGACGAACCCGAGGCGCAGCGGGAAGGCGGAGGCCAGGGGCTCGATGTGGCTGGTCTTCTCCTCGATCGTCGCGCCGAAGACCAGCGTCGGATAGAGGATCGCGTCCGGGAACCGCTCGTGGACCGGCGCGAAGTGCTCGAGATAGAGCTGGGCGCCGGCGCTCCCGCCGACGCGGATGTCCGGGGCGTGCGTGTGAACGATCGAGGCGCCGGCCTCGATGCAGCGCAGCGCGGCGGCGACGAGCGCCTCCTGGGTCTGCGGCGCATTCGGGTTGCGCTGGGGCGAGGTGGCGCCGTTCAGCGCCACCTCGATGATGACGGGGATTTCGCGGGCCATCGGCCGATCATACACGAGCCCGTGGCGAGCCCGGTGCGTCGCAGGCGCGTGCTTGTGGCGTTCGCGGCGATGCTCGATATTCCAGTCCCACCCGCGCCGAGGACCGTTATGCATCCCCCCGCCGAAGTCTCCGCGCTGTTCCCCGCCACCCTCTACGACTTCCTCTCCTCGGGAAACGGCTACAAGGTGCGCGCGCTGCTCGGCCTGCTCGAGCTGCCCTACCGCTACGTCGAGGTGGACCTGCTGTCGCGCGCCTCGCGCACGCCCGAGTTCCTCGCGCGCAATCCGATCGGAAAGATTCCCGTTCTCGAGCTCGCGGACGGCACCGCGCTGTGCGAGTCCAACGCCATCCTCTGGTGGCTCGCCGAGGGCACCGAGCTGATCCCCGACTCGCGCCTCGGCCGCCAGCGCGTACTCCAGTGGATGAGCTTCGAGCAGTACTGCCACGAGCCCACCATCGCGGTGCGGCGCGCGCGCACCCTGCACCCCGAGTTCGGCGCCCTCGCCGAAGACCAGTGGGCCTCGCTGCTCGAGCGCGGCTACGAAGCGCTCGGCGTGATGGAGAAGGTGCTCGCCGAGCGCGCGTTCTTCGCCGGGGACCGTTTCACGATCGCCGACATCGCGCTCTACGCCTACACCCACGTCGCCGACCAGGGCGGCTACGACCTGGGGCGCTTCCCCGCCGTGCGCGGCTGGCTGGAGCGGGTGAGGAAGAGCCTTCCCGATCTCCCGATCGATCGCGTCCCCGAGCCCCGCATGCCCGCCACGCGGAGCGCGCGATGAGCTCTGCGCGGGATCTCGTGGATCGCCACTTCGCGGCGCTGGTCGGGCAGGCGAGGCGGGAGGACGTGCCCGACGACGTCGTGGGTCGGCTGCTGCTCGAGAAGGTGATCGCCCTGTGGCTCGAGAGCCGCTCCAGCGAGGACGTCGCCAGCGAGCTGCGCTTCTCGATCGACCATCTCGACGGGGATCAGGACTTCGCGTTCATGCGGCCCTGAGAGGCTCGACTACTCCCCGTACGACCCGCCCAGGTGGTCGTAGGGATCGGCTCCCTCGGCGAGCGCGCTCTCGTAGCGGCTCCGGTCCACCAGCCGCTCGAGGCCTTCTGCCACGAACGCGAGGAAGTCGCGGCTCGACAGGATGCCGGCGGGCTTGCCCGCGCGCAGCACCGGCAGGTGGCGGATCTCCCGGTCGCGCAGGAGCTCGGCGCACTGGCGCACGGAGGCCCCGGCGTCGACGGTGACGAGATCGGAGGTGGCCACCTCCGCGACCTTCGTGGCGGTCGGGTCGCGTCCCTCGGCCACGACGCGGGCCAGCACGTCGCGCTCCGTGAGCACGCCCACGAGCTTGCCTGCCTCGATCACCAGCACGGCGCCCACGCCGTTGCGCGCCATCGAGTACGCCGCGTGGGCGACCGTTTCGTCGGCGGCCGCGGTGACGAGCTCCGTCTTCATCAGCGAATCGATGACGGCCATGGCGATCTTCCCTTCTCGGCTGCGCGAGCCCGCAAGCAGCGCGGGCCGGAATCGGCCGGGCCGCTCAGCCTCGCCGAACCCGCGCGGGCGGGCTGTCGGCCCCGCGACAAGGAGAGGGTAGTGCGCCGGGATCGGCGCGGCACCGGAGAGCACGAGACGGACTGCGAGGCTGACCGAGGGGCCGGACTGGCGCATCCTGCCGGACCGATGGAGGCGCTGATCGCACGCTACGGCCTGCTCGCGGTCTTCGCAGGCACGTTCCTGGAGGGCGAGACCGTGCTCGTCCTCGCCGGGTTCGCCGCGCATCGCGGCTACCTCGAGCTGCCCGGCGTGATGCTCGCGGCGTTCCTCGGCGCGTTCTTCGGGGATCAGCTGTGGTTCTCGATCGGACGCCGGGGCGGCCGCGGCTTCCTGGCGCGGCGACCCGCGTTGGCGCGCCGGGTCGAGGGGGTGCGTCCCTGGATCGCCCGACACGAGCGGACGGTGATCTGGAGCTTCCGCTTCGTCTACGGGATCCGCTCGGTGGCTCCCTTCGCGCTGGGAATGAGCGGGACCTCGCCGCTGCGCTTCGCGTTGTTCAATGCCGCCAGCGGCGCCGTCTGGGCCGTCCTCGTGAGCGGCGCGGGCTACCTGCTCGGAGCCGGACTGGAGCGGATCCTGGGCAACCTGCGCGAGGTCGAGGGCCTGGTGTTCGGCGCGATCCTGGCCGCGGGAGGGGTCGCCTGGAGCGCGCGCACGTGGCGGCTCCGGCGCGCGAGCGAGACGGACGGCTGGCCCGGATCCTAGGTCCCGAAGCTCCCGAGCGGGTGCTCGGGTGTCGCTGCGCGCCCGGCCGGCCTGTTGCAAGCGGGCCCGGAGTTGTGGTCGTATCGGGAGGTGTACAACCAGCCGGTCGCGGATCCTCGGCTCGTCGCCTGTCCCGATTGCGACCTGCTGCAGCGTCTGCCGGATCTGGCGCCGGGCGGCTCGGCGCGATGCCCGCGCTGCGACTTCGAGCTGTGGCGGTGCCGGAAGGACTCCCTCGAGCGGACGCTGGCGCTCGCGCTCGCGGCGGTGGTCCTCTACGGCATCGCCAACTCGCTCCCGATGCTGGGCCTCAGTGCGGTCGGGCGTCAGGCGGCCACCACGGTCCTGGGGGGCGCCCAGCAGCTCTGGAGGGATGGTCGCGAGATCGTGGCGGTTCTCGTGCTGTTCACCGCCGTCGTCGCGCCCGCGCTGCAGATCGGCACGATGCTCGCCATCGTCCTCGGCGCCCGCCGCGAGCGCGTACCGGCCTGGGCCGGACTCCTGCTCCGGTACCACCCCACCACCCGGACCTGGAGCATGATCGAGGTGATGCTGCTCGGCGTGCTGGTCGCGCTCGTCAAGATCATGGACTACGCCACGGTGATCCCCGGCGTGGCGCTCTTCGCGCTCGGCGCGCTCGTCTTCCTGCTGGCCGGGATGCAGGCCACCTTCGATCCGCGCGAGGTCTGGGATCGCATCGTCTGGGCGGAGGACGCCGCGCGTCCGGCCGCGGATCCGCGCGCGCAGGCGACCTCTTGAGCGCGGCCGCCGCGAGCGCGCTGGAGCAGGGCCTCCAGAGCTGCGAGGGCTGCGGCCTGCTCTCTCGGCCCCTGCCCGGAGACGAAGCCGCACACTGTCCGCGCTGCGGCGAGGGGGTCGAGTTCCGCAAGCGGCAGAGCATCCAGCGCACCTGGGCGTTCCTGATCGCGGCCGCGGCCTGCTACGTGCCGGCGAACCTGCTGCCCGTCCTGACGACCAGCACGGCCGCCGGCTCCGAATCCGACACCATCCTGCAGGGCGTGGTGCTGCTCTGGTCGCCCACCGGCTGGCCGCTCTCGCTGATCGTGCTCGTGGCGAGCATCGTGATCCCGAGCGCCAAGATCCTCGCGCTCGGATACCTGCTGGTCACGGTCCAGCGCGGCTCGATCGAGAACAACGAGCAGCGTGTGCGGCTGTACCGGATGGTGGACCTGATCGGGCGCTGGTCGATGGTCGACGTCTTCGTCGACACCTTCACCGCGGCGCTCGTGCAGCTCCCGCCGCTAATGTCGGTCGCGCCGGCCCCGGGACTGCTGTTCTTCGCCGCCGTCGTGGTGATGACGATGCTGGCGGTGGAGTCGTTCGATCCACGCCTGATCTGGGACTCGCTGACGCCGAATGAGGTTCGCCATGGCTGACCCGCCCACGCCCCCCGCCGTCCAATCGCGATCCGTGTCCCCGAGGAAGACGCGCCTCTCGCTCGTCTGGATCGTTCCGATCATCGCGGCGATCGCGGGCATCTGGATCACCGCGACGCGCATCCTCGGCGAAGGGCCCAAGATCGAGCTCGAGTTCAAGACCGCCGACGGCCTCGAGGCCGGCAAGACGAAGATCCAGTTCAACGGTGTCGAGGTCGGGACGATCACCACCGTCCGGCTCTCGCAAGATCACCAGCGGGTGATCGCGATGGCGCAGATGGCGCCCAAGACCGAGGACTTCCTGGTCGAGGACACGCATTTCTGGGTGGTGCGACCGCGGGTGTCGGGCGCGAGCGTGACGGGGTTGAGCACGCTGATCTCCGGCGCCTACGTCGGCATGGAGATCGGCAGCTCGAAGAAGTCGCGGCGCAGCTTCGTCGGACTCGAGACGGAGCCGATCGTGACCACGGACGTGCCCGGTCGCTACTTCGTGCTGAAGGCTCACGACCTGGGATCCCTCGACCGCGGCACACCGCTCTACTTTCGGCGCCTCCAGGTCGGCCAGGTCGTCTCCTACGACCTGGACGAGGGCGGCAAGTCCCTGACCATCAAGGTGTTCGTGAAGGCGCCCTACGACCAGTACGTGAACCCCGACACGCGCTTCTGGGAGGCCAGCGGCATCGACCTGTCGCTCTCCGCCTCGGGTCTGGACGTCCAGACCCAGTCGATCCTCTCGATCCTGGTCGGCGGCATTGCGTTCGAGACGCCCGCGTCGGATCCGGTGCTGCCGCCCGCCGACGCGAACACCACCTTCCAGCTCTTCGACAATCGGGCGGCAGCCTTCATGCCGGCGGCGCGCAACCCCCAGGACTTCGTCCTGGTGTTCAAGGAGTCGGTCCGCGGGCTGGAGCCGGGCGCGCCGGTCGAGTTCCGCGGCATCCGGCTCGGTCAGGTGGTGGACGTCACCGCGCAGGTCGACGCGAAGACCTTCGAGTTCTCCTCGCCCGTGACGGTCCGGCTCGAGGCCGAGCGACTCGGCTTGCAGGTGCGCGACCTGCCACCGGGCGCGGATCTGCCCGCGCTCCGCCGCCAGCTGATCGACAGTCTGGTCGCGCACGGAGTCCGGGCGCAGCTCCGCTCGGGCAACCTGTTGACCGGGTCCCTGTTCGTCACGTTCGACTTCTTCCCCGATGCGCCCAAGACCCAGATCGACTGGTCGCAGCATCCGGTGCGCCTGCCGACGGTGCCGGGTCAGTTCGAGGGCCTCGAGCAGCGGGTGAACAGCATCGTCAAGAAGCTCGATTCGGTGGACTTCAAGGGCATCAGCGACGATCTCCAGAAGGCGATCGAGGACCTCGACAAGACGCTCGTCAGCGCCCGCGACACCCTCGACAGCGCCGACCGGCTGGTGCAGCCGGACTCGGAGCTCGGTGTCGAGCTCGGCGCCACGCTCCAGGAGGTGAGCCGGGCGGCTCGCTCCCTGCGCGTGCTGACCGACTATCTGGAACGTCATCCCGAGTCGCTGATCCGCGGCAAGGAAGGAGGCCCGAAGTGAGAGGCTGCCGAATCGGGAGCTGGCTTCCGGCCGTGCTGCTCGCGGCCGTCGGCTGCGGGACGTCGGCGCCGGCCCGCTTCTACACGCTCGACGCCACGGCCACGCCCAGCGGCGGGCCGGCTCTGGCGGCCAGCGTCCTGGTGGGTCCGGTGACCATCCCCAGCTCCGTGGACCGGCCCCAGTTCGTGGCCGCGATCGCGCCGAATCGCGTCGACATCGACGACTTCAACCGCTGGGCCGCTCCTCTGGAGGACAGCATCGCGCGGGTCGTCGCGGACGACCTCACGACGCTGCTCGGGACGCCCGACGTGGCGGTCGCGCCGATGGCGAACTTCGAGCCGACCTACCGGGTGACGATCGACGTGCAGCGCTTCGAGTCCATTCCCGGAGAGGCCGCACGGATCGACGCCCTGTGGACCTTGCGCGCCACCGCCGACGGCGCGAAGCGCACCGGCCGCACGGTGGCGCGAGAATCCGTACAGGGCGAGGGCTTCGACGCGCTCGCCGGGGCACACAGCCGCGCCCTCGCCCGGCTCAGCGTCGACATCGCCGCGGCGATCCGCGCGGCCGCCGACGCAGGACCGTGAGCGGGCGCCGTCGCGGGCCGTGAGACGAAGGGCCGGTGCCTCCACCTACATCTCTGCCACGTCCCCGACGGAGGGCGCCCTCGCCTCGCGCGGCCGGAGCCACCATCCGTGATCCTTCCCACGCCCATCGCCGCACTGGGCCTCCTCGCGGCGGGCGTCGCCACGGGCCTGCTCGGAGGGATGCTCGGCACCGGCGGCGGCTTCTTCCTGATCCCCGTGCTGGTGCTCGGCTTCGGCATGCCGATGCACTACGCGGTGGCGACGAGCATCGTCAGCGTGATCGCCACCTCCAGCGCGGCCGCCAGCACCCATGTCGAGCGCGGGACCGCCAACATGCGGCTGGGCATGGTGCTCGAAGTGGCCACGGCGACGGGGGCGATCGCGGGCGGAATCGGTGCGGGCTGGATCTCCGCGCGCGGATTGGAAGGGCTGTTCGCCGCGGTCCTGGTCCCGACGGCGGCCTTGATGTGGCGGGGGCGCGCCTCGGAGCGTTCCTCCGTCCCCGACGAGGACCTGCCGGACGAGGCGCCGGGCCGACTCGGCGGTCACTACGTCGAGGCCGGTGGGCGGTCGGTCCGCTACCGGGTGCGCCGCGTCTGGGCGGGGCTGGCCGTGTCCTTCGTCGCCGGAAACCTCTCGGGCCTGCTCGGGATCGGCGGGGGCGTGTTCAAGGTTCCCGCGCTGCGCGTCGCCTGCGGCGTGCCGATGAGGGCGGCGGCGGCCACCTCCAACTTCATGATCGGGGTGACGGCCGCGGCGAGCGCGTTCCTCTACCTCGGCCGCGGCGAGGTACAGCCCGCCGTGGCCGCCGCCGTCGTGCTGGGGACCGTGGCGGGATCGCTGCTCGGCGCCGGGCTCAGTCCGCGCATCCATCCCCGGGCGATCGAGAAGCTCTTCGCCGTGCTGCTCTGGATCGTGGCCGCGCAGATGGCCGCGCGCGCGATCCACCTGGAGACGTGGTGACGCCCGAGCCGACAGGGAGATTGGAGCGCGCGGTGCGCTTCACGCTGCTTGGTGGCCTGCTGATCAGCGCCGCGCTGCTCCTCGGCGGACTCGCGCGCATCCTCGTCGTGGGCGAGCCGCGCCCCGACCTCCTGCATCCGGCGGTCGGGGCGCTGATCCGCGCGGCGCTGGGCGGCGACGGCGGGGCGCTGGCCGAGCTCGGCCTGTGGATGCTGGTGGCGACGCCCGGCCTGAGGGTCGCGGTGCTCTTCGTGGGCTGGACCGTCGCGGGCGACGGGCGATTCGCCATCGTCGCAGCCGCGGTACTGGCGCTGCTCGTCGCGAGCGCATCGCTCGGCCTCGGGTAGCTCGCGATCAGACGAAGGGCGCGGGATCGCCCGAGGCGGGCACGATGCGCACGCGGTAGTCGGTGCCCTCCCAGCGCGCGCTGCCCTCCCAGCGGAACGTGAAGACGACCTCCGACCCGGCGGGCAGCTCCCGGGTGGGGAGATCGGCGACGTGCACCTCGAGCCCCACGTCGCGCGTGGCGAGATCGGAGGTCGTCGTCCAGCCGTCGGCGCTCCAGTGCACGAGAGCGGGCTCGCGCAGCTGGATGCGCAGCGCGCTGCCCGGCGGGACCGTGCGGAGCTTCTGGTTGAATCCCCAGATGCGCAGCGGAGAACGCGCGCCCCCGACCTGGTAGCGCTCGACCGCCTGCGGAAGGCGATCGAAGACGTCGCCTTCCTCCAACGAGCGGACGAGCTTGAGCAGCTCGGCGTGTGCCCACACGAGCGGCATGGCCGACCCCGTGGCACCTCCCGCGAACAGTTCCTGCTCCGGGCGATCGGGTCCGTCCCACACCTGCTCGGGCAGCAGGCCCCCTTCGTTCGCGAAGCGCTGGAGCGTTGCCAGCAGGCTGCGCGCGACCTCGGGACGTCCCGCCGCCAGCTCGTAGTGCGCGCGCTCGCCGGTGAGCAGCGGCCAGGGCCGCCCCACACCGGAGCCGTCGAAGGGGCTGCCGTCCTCGTGTTCGCCGTAGCCGTCCCCGTTGTAGCGCCGGAAGCAGGGGCCGGCGGGCGTCTCCACCCGCAGCAGTGCGTCGATGGCGCGAAGCGTACCGAGGATGCGGGAGTCGTCGGGGGCGCGCAGCCCGAAGCGCACCAGCGCGAGGGCGTCCGGGCTCACCATCTGCTCCGCGGGCGCGCAGTCCTCGCCGGGTGGGCGGTTCTTGATCGGGACGAAGCCCGCCTTCGGCGAGGCGCAATCGGCACGCTCGGGCGGCGCGATGCGGACGTAGTAGCCCTCCACACCGAGGCGGCTCGCCAGGTCGGTGCCGCGCGCGTAGGTCCAGTCGTCGATCGACTCGTTCCAGGAGTCGGCGGTTTCGCGCAGCAGCAGGGCCACCGCCGGCTCGTCGTTCGCCTCGGCGAGGTCGGCCGCGGCCAGCAGCGCCGCGACTTCCGTCGCGAGTGTGTAGGGCGAGTAGCCCGGATCCTCCTCCCAGCGATCCTGGCCGGTGACGGGACCGTTGCCGAGCAGGAATGCGGCCGCACGACGCACCCAGGGCCACAGGTCCCGCCATCCCGACTCCGTGACGGCGCCGCAGCGCCGGGCGAGATCGAAGAGCAGGATCGGCAGCGCGGTCTCGTCCATCTGCACGCCGTTCCAGTAGGGCGTGCCGTCGAGCCACATGTTCTGGGGCCAATGGCCGTCGGCCTCCTGCGTGGCGCACAGGAAGGTGACTACGCGGCGGGCATCGTCGCGGGCGCCCAGCGCCAGCAGGCCTCCCGCGGTCTCCACCAGGTCGCGAGGCCAGACGAGGTGGTAGCCGCCCAGATCGTCGTCGCCCTTGCTCGCACCCCACGGAACGGAGAGGCTCGCGATCGTTCCGCCCGGGAAGCTCTTCGACTCGTGCGTGCGCAGCACCAGCGCTCCGGTTCGCCACGCGGGCTCCGCATCCGCGTCCTTCGGCGCGCGCAGCCCCGCCTGCCACGCCTCCCATTCTCCCCGGTAGCGCTCGATCGCCCGGTCGATGCCCTTCACCAGACTCGCGCGCGCTCGGTGCGCCGCTTCCCCCGGCGCGAGCCCGAACCCGAGCGCCAGCAGGAAGGTTCCGTCCTCGGGCACCGCGATCTGCGCTCCCAGCGCGACGTTCCCGTTCTCGGCCCGCTCGTAGCTCCACTGCAGGCGGCCGTGGCGGGACAGATCCTGCCAGGCGTCGGAGGTCCCCACGTAGCCCGCCGAGCGCGCGAGATAGGGAGCCGAGCAGGCCAGCGCGAGCGCCCGGCCGTGTCCCTCGGCGAGGAGCATGGGAACCCCCTTCGGCTCGTCGCACCAGCCGGTGTTGCCGTAGCCCCGGTTCCGGAGGTGGGGGGCCAGCAGGACGTGGACGCGGTAGTCGTGGAGTGCCCCCTGAAGCGCCGAGAACCGCACCTGGAGCAGCAGGACGTCGCGCGAGGGGTCCGTCAGGACCACCTTGTCGAGCCGGTAGCGGCCCTCTGCGCAGGCGCTCTCGACGTGGAAGATCGGAACCCCATCCACCGGCCTCCGGATCGTGTGATGGCAGTGGCGCTTCTCTTCCGAGAAGAACCCGCCGTCCGCCGTCACGACGAGTCCGAGGTCGCGCGTGCAGGCCTCGTCGAGGCGCGGGAAGTAGACCTCGTTCACGATGCCGTGGCTGAGGGTGAACCACACGCGGCTCGCCGGACCGAGGGAGGTGCCCACGGCCGACTTCGCGCTGGAGGTCCAGCGCGGCTCGATGCCCGGTGCTCCGGGAGCCAGTCTGGCCATGGCCACCTCCTCCGAGACACCGAGAGGATACGATCTTCCATGCGCCGGTCAGCGGGTTGCCTTCCCGAGCTTCGTGGCGGTCGCGCCCAGCGGTGTGAGCGGCACTGCATGCTACGCTCGGCCGCGATGAGCGCCAGGCGCGAGGGTGCGCAGCCGCTGCGATCGCCAGGGTCCCGTTTCGAGCGAGCCCCGGGGCCAGCTTCGGGGCGCCCCGAGAGTCCGGTCGTATTCCTGCTGGACGTCGACAACACGCTCCTCGACAACGACTGCCTAACGTCCGACCTCGAGCGCCACCTGAGGCTCGAGGTGGGTCCGGAGTGCGCGAAGCGATACTTCGAGCTCCTCGAAGAGCTGCGGGCGGAGCTCGGCTATGCGGACTACCTCGGGGCGCTCCAGCGGTATCGCGCCGCGCACACGCGCGATCATCGCCTGTTCGCGGTGTCCTCCTTCCTGCTGAGCTACCCGTTCGCCCAGCGCGTCTTCCCAGGGGCGCTGGAGGTGCTCGATCATCTCGCGGCCCTGGGCCAGACCGTCATCCTGTCCGACGGCGACGTGGTGTTCCAGCCGCGCAAGATCCAGCGATCGGGGCTGGGCCCCGCGGTCGGGGAGCGGGTCCTGATCTACATCCACAAGGAGCGGGAGCTCCTGGACGTCGAGCAGCAGTTCCCGGCGAAGCACTACGTGATCGTCGACGACAAGGTCCGGATCCTCACTGCGATCAAGAAGGCCTGGGGCGAGCGCGTCACGACGGTCTTCCCGCGACAGGGTCATTACGCGCACGACCCGGAGGTGGCGACCCATCCTCGACCGGACCTCACGGTCGAGCGCATCGCCGAGCTGGGTGAGTACGATCTGCGGGCGCTGGTGCGCGCCGCGCACGGGAGGGGAGAAGCGTGAGGGCAGGCGACGAGTCCGGAAGCGCTCGGTCCGTCGGGACGCGGCGCCCCGCGCGGGAGACCTGATGGATCCCATCACCTTGGTCGGCTCGGTGGTGCTGGTCGTCCTGGCGATCACCACGCACGAGGCGTGTCACGGCTTCATGGCCGATCGGCTGGGCGACCCCACGGCCCGCGAGCACGGGCGCCTCACGCTGAACCCGCTGCCCCACATCGATCTGTTCTTCACCATCCTGTTGCCGCTGTTCCTGATCCTCTCCGGCACGGGGATCATCTTCGGCGGAGCAAAGCCCGTCCCGGTGAACGTCTCCCGGCTGCGCAACCCGCGTCGTGACTGGGCTCTCGTGGGCGCTGCGGGTCCGCTCTCCAATCTGGCGATGGCGGTCGGTCTGGCACTGCTGCTCGCGCTGCTCTCCGGCGTCGGGCTCGCCGTTCCGGGAGGCTCGCTGACGGAAGCGTTGGCGATCGGAATCTTCGTGAACGTCCTTCTCGCCGTCTTCAACCTGATCCCGATCCCGCCACTCGACGGATCGCGAGTGGTCCAATACTTCCTCTCCGGGGAGATGCTCGCTTCCTACCGCCGTCTCGAGCGCTTCGGCCTGCTCGTGATCGTGGCCATCGTGTTCTTCGTCCCGGGCGCGCAGAGGATCCTCAGCGACGCCATCGTGACCTGCACGGCGGTGATCACGCGGCCGCTGGGAATCTGGGTCGACATGGAGCCGATCCTGCGCCGAGCGCTCTTCCCGTGACACCGGAGCGGCTCACTGGAGGTCTTCGATCTTCCGCGCGCCGTCCGATCCGAGACGCACGGCGTCTCCACCCGGCCGGGGCTCCTCGAGCCAGAGCCGGAAGCCCCCCTCGAAGGCGTTGGCGTTGTCGCCGCGGCGGCAGCTCGGCGGGAGCTCGTCGAGCAGCCGCACGTTCCCTCCTCCCAGGACGATCTCGTCCACCAGGAACGCGTCGAGAAAGCGTCGACATACGTCGGCCACCGATCGGCGCCACTCGGATCGGCCGCGCCGCTTCAGGCCCGCTTCCCCGAGGTCGTCTTCGTAGCTGTGTCCGTCCCGGTAGGGCAGGTGGGCCAGCTCCAGCGGGATCAGGTGGCCGTCCGCGACCAGGGCCGAGCCGAGGCCGGTGCCGAGGCCGAGGAAGAGCATCGTTGCGCCGGCATAGCTGCCGAGCGCCTGCATCGCCGCATCGTTCACCACCCGGGTGGGACACGCGAAGGCCTTCTCGAAGTCGTAGCCGACCCACCCCTCGCTGAGATGCCAGGGCTCGCGCGTGGGGTGATTCTCTCGCACCGGACCCGGGAAGCCGATCGAGACCGCGTCGAAGGACCAACCGCGCGCCAGTTCCAGCACGGCCTCGACCATCGCGTCCGGGCCGAGGTGGCGACCCGATGCGACCTGCCGCGCCTCTTCGCGCGGGCGACCGGAGGCGAGGATCTTGACGTGACTTCCGCCCACGTCGACGGAAAGGACCTTCACCGGTCGATCTCGCGGATTCCCGCCGGCATGTGCCAGCCTCCGAACGATCGGGTCATGGAGTCGGCCGACGCCGGTCCCCAGCTTCCGGCCTCGTAGGTCTCCACCGGAGGTGCGGCTCGGAGCACCGGATCGACGATCCGCCACGCCACCTCGACCGCGTCCTGACGCGCGAAGAGTGTCGGATCGCCCTCCAGGGCATCCCCGATCAACCGCTCGTAGGCGGTCATCTGCCGAGGACTGCGCCGGGACACGGTCAGCTCGACCGCTTCGCCCGCCATCTTCTCGCCGGGCGCCTTGGCCCGAGCGCCGAGTCCGATCACGACGTCGGGCGCGAGCTGGAAGCGATAGTAGTTGGACGCGCCGGGCTCCCCGCGCCGCCCGAATACCGCATGGGGAGGGCGGCGCAGCTCGACCCGCACCTCCGTCGCCGTCGCGGCGAGCCGCTTGCCGGTCCGGATGAACACGGGCACGCCTTCCCAGCGCCACGAGTCGACGTGGAGCTGCATCGCTGCGTAGGTCTCCACGTCGGAGGTCGGTGCCACTCCGGCCTCGTCGCGATAGCCGCGATACTGCCCGCGAACCAGACTGTGGCCCGTGAGCGGTCGGACCGCCTTGAGAGCCTTGACCTGCTCGTCGCGCACGTCCTCGGTCTCGTGGGAGACCGGCGGCTCCATGGTCAGCAACGCGACGATCTGGAGCATGTGGTTCTGCACCACGTCGCGGATCGCGCCGACCTCTTCGTAGAAGCGACCGCGTCCTTCGACACCGAAGCTCTCCGCCAACGTGATCTGGATGCTCTCCACCCAGGTGCGGTTCCAGATCGGCTCCACGAACGAGTTGGCGAAGCGGAAGTAGAGCAGGTTCTGGACCGCCTCCTTGCCCATGAAATGGTCGATGCGGAAGACCGACTTCTCCGGGAAGGAGGCGCGGAGCGCTTCGTTCAAGGCCCGGGCCGAGGCGAGGTCGCGCCCGAAGGGTTTCTCCACCACCACCCGTTCGCCGGCCGAGCGGCGGGACGCGGCCAGCTGCTGGACCACCACGGGAAACAGGCTCGGCGGGATGGCCAGGTAGTGGAGGGGGCTGCGAGCCTCGCCCAGGACCTCGCGCAGGGACGCGAAGGTCTGCTCCTTCTCGTAGTCGCCGTCCACGTACTGGATGCGCTCCGCGAGCCGGCCGAGCAGGTCCGGGTCGACCTCGCGCTCGCCCGCGGCGACGCTCTCGCGGAAGCGTTTGCGCACCTCCTCCGGACTCAGGCCGGAGAGGGCGACCCCGATGACCGGAATGCCCAGCCGGCCGTTCTTCTCCAACCGGTAGAGTGCGGGAAAGATCTTCTTGTAGGCGAGGTCGCCCGTCGCCCCGAAAAGTACGAGGGCGTCGCAGCGCGATCGGCTCATGCGGGTTTCTCCCGTATCCCCTCCCGGACTCAGCTTAGTGAGAAAATGGCGGAAGCGGCTGGACAGCCGCGCGGCGGGTCATACAGTCCCGCCATGGCTCGGCGTCGGGGGCACGGAAACAGCCGCGAAGGGACCCGGAGGGGGAGGAAGATGGTTGGGCAGAGCTCCTTGTGCCGGGGCGCGCTGGTGTTGGCGGTCTGGCTCGGCTCGCTGGGTTGCGGGGTCTCCGAGGACCTCCGTGCGTGTCGGTCCGAGCGCCTGGGCTTGAAGGCAGCCGAAACCGCGATGGATTCGCTCTACAAGCGGAACGTCGATCGCGGATCCCCGACCTACGCCGCGGCGGCCGAGCGCGCCCGGACGGCCCGCTCGCACCTGCAACGGTGCGATGACCGGTTGGCGGCGGCCCGATGAGCGTCGCGCGCATACCGTCGGACACCGAGACGTAGTCCGTCGCGCACTGCCGACGCAATTCGAATCGGAGGGATCGCCCCATGAAGCGTGTCGTCCTGGCTGGGTGGAAATGGGCGGTCGGATGCGCCGCCGGCCTCGTGCTGGCCGGGTCCGGCGTGGCGCTCGCGGCCGACGCGTCGAGGTCGGCCGGGGAGGTGCTGCTCGCGCAGGGCGCGGCGAGCTCCGCCACGGCAGCCGGGACGGCTCCCGACTCGATCGTCGCCGGCGACGGGCATCACTCCCGGTTCGCGGTTCTCGCTCAGCGAGCCGCCCCCGGGATCGTCAACGTCCACACCTCGAAGACGGTCCAGTCCATGCCGGGGATCGGCTTCCCCTTCGGCGGTCCCTTCGGAAGTCCGTTCGAGCCCGGGCCCGGCGGAGGGCCGACTCCGCGCAGCTTCACGGTCCCGAGCCTGGGCTCCGGCTTCGTGATCTCGACCGACGGACTGGTGGTCACGAACAATCACGTGGTCGAGGACGTCGAGAAGATCGAGATCGTCTTCTCGGACGGGTCGCGATCGACGGCCACCGTCGTCGGGACCGACCCGAAGACCGACATCGCGCTGCTGCGCTGTGCGGCGAAGCGGGACTACGTCGCGCTTCCGCTCGGCGATTCGTCCGCCCTGCTGCCCGGAGACTGGGTGGTCGCCATCGGCAGCCCCTTCGGTCTCGACCACACCGTCACCGCCGGAATCGTCAGCGCGACCGGTCGCGACATCGGTCAGGGTCCCTACGACGACTTCATCCAGACCGACGCGGCGATCAACCCGGGCAATTCGGGGGGGCCGCTCTTGAATCTGGACGGAGAGGTGATCGGCATCAACACCGCGATCAACCCGCAGGCCAACACGATCGGCTTTGCCGTGCCGATCAACATGGCCAAGGAGATCCTGCCGCAGCTCGAGAAGGAAGGACGAGTGGTGCGCGGCTGGCTCGGCGTAGGCGTCCAGCCGATCACCCCGGAGCTCGCCGAAGCGCTGAAGCTCGACTCCGACGAGGGAGCCCTCGTCTCGCAGGTCGCCTCGGGCGGTCCGGCCGAGAAGGCCGGCCTGAAGCAGGGCGACGTGATCCTGCGCTTCGGCTCGGAGGAGATCCACACCATGCACGAGCTGCCCCGCGCCGTGGCTGCGACGCGCCCGGGGGAGAAGGTCGACGTGGTCTTCCTGCGCGACGGCAAGCGCGAGACCAAGAGGGTGACGGTCGCCGAGCTCGAAGAGAAGACGCCGGGCCAAGCCACGGGACCCCCCGTCGAGGGCGACGACACCGGATCGACGGCCTTCGGCTTCGACATCGCGGACGTGCCGCCCGAGCTGGCGCGGCAGCTCGGGCTCGAGAAGGGCGAGGGCGCCGCGATCACCCGGGTCTACCCCGGCGGCCCCGCCGAGGAGGCCGGCCTGCGCGCCGGGGACGTGATCGTGCAGATCGCACGCGCTCCCGTGCACGGCGGCCTGGAGGCCGAGCAGAAGCTGCGCGAGACCGGTGACAAGGCGTTGATCCTCGTCCGTCGCAGCGAAGGAGGCTTCTTCGCGGTGGTTCCGCGGCAGAAGAAGTGAGCCAGGAGGCCGACTCGAGAGAGTCGGCCGACGCGCAGCGAGCCGAAGGCGGGCTCCTGCCGGGCTAGCTAGCTCGCGAAGAGTTCGCTCGCCCGGGAGATGGCATCGGCGATCTCCGTCTTCGTGACGAGGCCGCGCACCGCGTCCGCGGTGACGGGATCGCGCGCCTCGGCCACCAGGGCGCAGGAGGCCCGCGAAGCCCGCATCCCGCCCACGATGTCGGCGAGCTGGCAGCCCGGGTCCACCCGCAGCCAGTCGCGCCGCGCGGTCTCGCCGAGGGTGGCGTCCCTGCCGCGCTCACCGAGCGCGCCCAGCGCGTCGGAGCGGGTCGCGACGCCGACCACGCGCTCCCCCTCCACCACCAGGAGCCACGAGACGTCGGTGTGCTCGGAGAGGACGCGCGCCGCGTCTCCGAGCGTGCTGGACGTCGGGAGGGTCTCGTGTCCCGTCTCCATCAGGTCCTCCGCACGCTCCAGCGACTGGACGTCGGTTCGCAGCGACTCCGGCACGACGTGTCCGCGCCGGGAGAGCTTCAGCGAGTAGATGCTCTCCGGGCACAGCCGGCTGCGCACGCCGTAGCTCAGCGCCACCGTGACCGTCATCGGGATGATCACGTTGTAGTCGAGCGTCATCTCGAAGATCATGACGATCGCGGCCAGCGCGGCGCCGGTCGAGCCGGCGACCACGCCCGCCATGCCCGCGACGGCGCAGGCCGCGGGGCCCGGCGCGAGCTCGGGAAGGACGCTGCCGATGGCGAGGGCGTAGGCGGCGCCGAGGGTGGCTCCCATGTACAGGGCGGGTGAGAAGATCCCGCCCGAGGCCCCGGAGCCCAGCGTCAGCGAGGTGACGAGGAGCTTCAGCAGGCACAGCGAGAGCAGGAGCGGTGCGGCCCCGAGCGCTCCCGTGAGAACGTCCTGCACGGTGGCGTACCCGATGCCCTCGACGTGGTAGTGCCCCGTGCTTCGGAAGACCAGATAGAAGACGATCCCGACCCCCAGCATGCCGCCCGCATGACGGACGTAGTAGCTGGCGGGGATGCGCTCGAAGAGATCCTCGCACGCGTAGATCGCGCGGATGTAGACCGTCGACGCCAGCCCCATCAGGATGCCCAGGCCCACGTAGGCGAGCAGCGAGGAGAATCGCAGCAGCTCGAAGTTGGAGGCCTCGAGGGCCGGGATCACGAAGGAGGGGTGGGAGCCGAAGAAGATGCGCCCCACGTAGGTCGCGGTCGCGGCGGAGATGGTCACGGGGACGAGCGTGCGGGCGCTCACCTCGAGCATCAGGATCTCGACGGCGAACAGCACGCCGCCCACCGGCGTGTTGAAGGTGGCCGCCATTCCGCCTGCGGCGCCGGCGGCGATCATCGTGACGCGCTGCCAGAAGGGGGCGCGCAGGAGCTGGCCGAGCGTCGAGCCGAAGGCCGAGCCGATCTGGATGATCGGGCCCTCCCGGCCCACGGCGCCGCCGCTTCCGATCGACAGCGCCGAGGCGAGGGACTTGATCAGCGCCACGATCGGGCGGATGACGCCGCGACCGTAGTAGATGGCGTCCACCACCTCGGGCACGCCGTGCCCCTTCGCCTCCGGCGCATAGCGCTCCACCAGGAACGCCACGGCGAGTGCGCCGACGGCGGGCACGGCGACCACGCCCGCGCCCCACGGACTCGCGGGCGTGTGGAGATTGGCGTCGTACACCCAGGAGAGCTCGCCGAGGAACGACAGATTGTGGATCAGCCCGATCAGCCCCCGGAACAGCAGGGCGCCCAGGCCCGCCACGGCGCCGATCGCGATCGACAGCAGGTAGAAGGGCAGGGTGGGAAGGGCCCGGTCGACGGGATCGGGCGCCCGCGCGCTCAACCCCCCTCCTCGAGCCGCTCGGGCTCGCCGCGCAGGAGCGCCGCGGGATCCCGGCGGTAGAAGCGCCGGAGCTCGGCGTACAGATCCGGGTAGGCGCGCTCGAGCGGCCCCGGCCGCTCGAAGAAGCACTCGGTCGCCACCGCGAAGAACTCGGCCGGGTTGGTCGTCCCGTAGCCGTCCAGCACCGAGGGCCGGTGGCGGTCGACGCGATTCCGCAGGTCCGCGTAGGCCTCGCCGAGGATGCGCCCCCAGGCGAGGTAGCGCGATCGGCTCGGCAGCGGCGGCGTCCCGTCGGCGATGCCGTCCGAGAGGTCGAGCTGATGGGCGAACTCGTGGAAGACCACGTTGTGACCGTCGTGGACGTCGCCGGCGGCCTGCTCCACGTGGTCCCAGGCCAGCACGAGGCTGCCGCGGCTCCAGGTCTCCCCGGCGCGGGCGGAGAGCTGCTCGGTGACGATCCCGCCCTGGACCTGGCGCGCCTGTGCCAGATAGGCGTGGGGATAGACGAGGATGCTGTGGAGTCCGCGGTAGACGTCGTCGTCCCCGCGACCCAGGAGCAGCAGACACGCCTGGGCCGCGATCACCAGGCGCATCTCGTCGGTGACGACGAGTCCACCGCAGCCCTCGAAGCGCTTTTCGTCCAGGAACACCTGGATCAGGCCCTCGAGCTCCCGCCGCGCGTCCGGTGGAAGAGGGTGCAGCCAGCCGACGCGGCGCTCGAGCAGGCTCCGCTGCGAGGGCTCCAGCGGTGTGCGCCGCAGCCGGGCCCTGCGCCGTCGTCGAAGTCCGAACACGTTCACCGTCCTCCGCGTGACCGAGATCCGCCGCCTCGGTTCGTGAGAGCCGAGCCTTGGCGCGCTACGCAGCCGCGCTCGCGTCGGGGCAGCGATGGACCTCGACCGTCACGTGGACCAGGTCGGGATGTCCGGCCAGTCGTCGTTTGTAGTGGTCGGGGTCGCACGGGCGATGGGCGACGAGCGAGACGACCGCGGCGAGGTGCCGCGGCCCGACGCGCCAGACGTGCAGGTCGGCCACGCGCGTGTCCGCGTCCGATTCGATCGCCTCCCGGATCGCCGCGAGCCGCTCCGCGGGGAGCTCGGCATCCAGCAACACCCGGCTCGTGTCCCGCAGCAGACCGTAGGACCAGCGCGCGATCACGAGCGAGCCCACCAGGCCCACGATCGGGTCCATCCAGGTCCAGCCGAGGAGCTTTCCGGCGGTCAGCGCGGCGATCGCGAGCACCGAAGTGAGGGCGTCGGCCAGGACGTGGAGATAGGCGCCCCTCAGGTTGTGGTCGTGGTGCGGATGCTCGGAGACGAACGCGCGGTCGTGGTCGTGGTGGTCCTCGCGGAGCAGCAGCGCGCAGATTACGTTGATGGCGAGGCCCAGGCACGCCACCGCGATCGCCTCGTCGAAACGGATCGCGACGGGCGAGGCGAGCCGCTGGGTGCTCTCGGCGAAGATGAGGAGGGCGACCACCGCCAGTCCGGTCGCGCTCGCGAATCCGGCCAGCGCGCCGACCTTGCCGGTGCCGAAGCTGTAGCGCGGGTCGTCCGCGTGGCGGCGCGCGTAGGCGTAGGCGAATCCGGCCAGACCCAGAGCAGCCGCGTGGGTTCCCATGTGCCACCCGTCGGCGAGGAGCGCCATCGAGCCGAAGACCATCCCGGCCGCGATCTCGGCGGTCATCATCGCCAGTGTGAGCCCCACGACCCACCGGGTCCTGCGCTCGCCGCGGGTCTGGACCTGGTTCCCGAACGAGTGGTGGTGCTGCCAGTGCTGCAGCTCGCGTCGATGCATGCCAGATCTCCTCAGGCCCGCGCTCACGGATACCGGTCGGCCGGATAGTCGCCGGGAGCGGCTTCGAAGCGTTGCAGGCAGCGCTCGGAGCAGAACACGTAGCGCGTGCCCTCGTGGTGCGCCGCGTGGACGGCCGTCCACGCGTCCACGCGCATGCCGCAGACGGGATCGCGCATCCACTCGTGGAGCTCGGCCTTGCGGTCGCGGAGGGAGCCGTCCTCGAGCCAGAGCACCCGGTCGGCGATGTCCTCGACCCGGGGGTCGTGGGTGACGATCAGCACCGCGGCTCCGTCGTCCCGCGCGACGTCGTGCAGGATCATCATCACCTCCTGACCCGTCTGGGAGTCGAGGTTCCCGGTCGGCTCGTCGGCCACTGCCACGCGGGCCTGTGCGCCGATGTCGGCAAGCCGGCTCTGCGCGAACGACGATGACCGCTCGCGAGGGGGCGCGATCGCCGGTTGACGAGCCGGGAAGCCGATCGCCCGTTCCTACGTCGTGCCCCCCTCGCCGGCGTCCCGCGCGGTGAGCCGGCGCGTCTGGGCTCCCATCAGGCGGATCGCCGTGCGGCGCGGGAGCAGGCGGCGCATCAGCTGGGAGGCGAAGCGGTTGAAGCGGCCCGGAATCAGGAGAGGTCCCGCGCCGAGGTGGGCGAGCGCCTCTTCCGCCACCGGCTCCGGCTCGAGCTCGCCGGGTGCTCCCTGCGACGAGCGCTGGCGCAGGTAGTTCGGCGTACGCGTGGCGCCGGCGCACACGACGAGCACGTCCACGCCGCGCGGCGCCAGCTCGAACCAGAGCCCCTCGCCGAGCGCCAGCAGGAAGGCCTTGGTGGCGCCGTAGGTCGCCACGAAGGGGGAGCCCTGGAAGGCGGTCAGGGAGGAGAGCAGCACGACGCCGCCCGCGCCGCGCGCGGCGAGCCGGCGGCCGAAGCGGTGCGCCATCTCGAGCGGTCCGCGCGCGTTCACGTCGATCACCGCGAGCTGCTCGGCGAGCGGGCTGTCGAGGAACTCTCCCCGCGGCGCCCGGGCCGCGTTGTAGACGACGAGCCCGACGTCGAGGTCGGCGGTCTGCTCGTCGAGCGCGGCGACGGCGCCGTCGCGAGCGAGATCGAGCGCGATGCAGCGCACGCGCACCGCGAAGGTGTCGACGATCTCGCGCTGGAGCTGGGCCAGCGGCTCCGGCCGCCGCGCCACCAGCACCAGGTCGAGCCCGCGCCGCGCCAGGTCGCGCGCGAAGGCCGCTCCGATGCCCTCCGAGGCGCCCGCCACCAGCGCCCACGGCCCGTACCGCTTCGCGAACTCCGCCACTCGATCCTCCGCGCCGAAGCGGGTCAGTAGATCCCCGGGATGATCCGACTCGGCACCCGCCGACGGTACTCCTCCCACAGCGGTCCGTACTTCTCGGCGCAGCGCCGATCGTCGTCGATCTGGCGCGGCACCAGCAGCACCACGTAGTAGAGCGGGTACAGCCAGGGCGCGAAGGCGAGCGGATAGCCGAGACACAGCGTCAGCCCGGTCGCCATCCCGATCTCGCCGAGGTAGTTGATGTGACGGGAGAGGCCCCAGAAGCCGCCGGCCAGCACCTGCTTGCCGCCGCCCGAGATCGCCCTCGGCTCGAGCACGCCGAAGGCCTTCGCGGTCGGATCGCGCTTGAACCAGAACTTCTGGAGGTTCGCGCCGCGGGCGAGCGTCCAGCCCGCGAAGAAGGTCAGCGCGTAGAGCGCGAGCAGCGCGATCGGCGTGTGGGGATCGGGGCGGTCGGCCACCGCCCACAGACCCACCGGGTAGAAGAAGGGATAGAAGACCAGACAGCCCCAGCCGAGCTTCCCGCCGACGCGTTCGGCCATGAAGTCGTAGGTGTAGAGGTGCACCTCCTCGAAGTTCAGGTACTCGACGACGAAGAAGCTGAACAGCAGCGCGTGCAGGATCAATCCCGCCGAGGGATCCGCGGAGTGGGTCGCGATGTGGTAGGCGGTGAAGGACACGATGTTGAGCTCGAGCATCACCGCGCCGACCAGGTACAGGAACATCTTGGCGTCGAGGCGACCGCCGCCCCAGCGCGGGTTCGCGATCCGACCGAGGTACAGGTCCCAGGGCATGCCACGGTTCGAAGGGGCGGGCAGCACGATCCACAGCGTGAACAGGACCCCCAGCCCGCAGGCGCCGGCCGCCATCTCCCAGCGGTGCAGATAGAACCAGTCCCAGGGCATCCAGCCCAGCCGGCACGCGCCGGCGTACAGGGCGAGGGTGACGAACAGGACGCGCAGCCCGTTGAGCCGATAGCGGAGGGGTCGTTCCGTGGCGGGGTCGATCAGGTAGCCGTCGACCCAGCGCCCGGGCAGGGCCAGGTGCAGGACCAGAACCACCGTGTACACGGCCAACGGTCCCCAGAGCGCCACCATCGAGACCCCTCCACCCGGTTGCGGATCGCCGAGCGGCCCGCAGCCGGCGCATACCTTACCCGCGTCCGGTCCCGTTGGGGCACCCGGTCCGGGTGGGTCCGCGGAGGCGGGATCAGTGTCCCGGCGTCTCCATCTCGACGGGGTCGGCCGCGTCCAGGCTCACCGTGTGTCCGGTGTCGGCCGCGTCCAGCGACTCGCTGCTCCCCGAGTCGGCCGCGTCCAGCGTCTCGCTCTTTCCCGTGTCCTCGCGATCGAGGGTCTCGGTGGCCCCGTCGTCGACCGGCTCCAGCGGAGTCCCCTCGGTATGGCGCAGCGAATCGAGGCCGCGGGTCTGCACGGTGAGATCGTCCGGATCCTCGGACTCGAGCGACCCGGCGGCAGCGCCGCCCGCCCAGAGGACGACGGCGACCAGAGCGATCCCAGCGATGGCGCGCGCGAACGGGCGAATCCTGGCCATATGGCACCCCCTCTCCCCTGTCATCGACGGGCCCGGCCCCGGGCTGAATCCCGCCCCGGAAGGGCCCGCGCTTCAGCGCTGCGGGGGGAGCAGCGCGGGGGTCGGCACGCCCGAGCGCCGCAGTGCTGCGCGCTCGACGCGCGGCCAGTCGACACGGTCGGCGTCCGGGCCCGCCGCGCGCGTCACCTGCTCGCGCAGGTCTTCGGGAGCGCGGGGAGCGGGTGTCTTCCCGGTCTCGTCGAGCTCCAGGGACTGCTCGGCGTCGGGGTTCACCTCGATGAACAGCACCCCCGCGATCCGGCCGAACTTCACCGGCTCGTTCACCACCCGCACCGGCGTGCCCGGCTCGACCCGCGCGTAGAGCTCGGCGATGTGGTCCGGGTAGAGCCGGATGCAGCCGCGGCTGACGTGCCGGCCGACGCCGCGCGGCTCGTTGGTGCCGTGGATCAGATAGGAGGGCCAGCCGAGGTAGAGGGCGTACTTGCCGAGCGGGTTGTCGGGGCCGGGCTCGACCCGGGCGGGCTTGCCGTCGGCTCGCGCGGAGGGGCCGGGGATCCAGGGCGGGTCCTCGCGCTTCGACGTCACGACGGTGTCGCCCATCGGTGTCGTGAAGCCATCCTTCGCGACGCCGATCGGATAGGCCCGCGGCGGCGCGCCCTTCTCGAAGTAGTAGAGGTGGAGATCGCCCAGGTTGATCACGATCCCCTCCCGAGGACCGCTGGGCAGGAGCCGCGCCCGGGGCACCACCAGGCGAGAGCCCTCCTTCGGCAGCCACGGGTCCACGCCCGGGTTGGCGGCGAGCAGCTCCACGTACCCGACGCCCAGGGCGGGCGCGAGGTCGATCAGCGTGTCCTCCGCGTGGGCCACGTGGAACTCGAGGTGACCGACGAGGTCGGGCGAGGGCGGCGGCGCCTCCAGGAAGTGCGGGGGCGGCCCGGCCGACCGACACGCCGCGAAGGCGAGTGCCAGCAGGACCGCGCTACGGGCGGATCTCGATCGGCGTCCCGTCATCGACGAGCTCCCAGATCTCGTTCATCTCATCATCGGTCACACCGATGCAGCCATTCGTCCAATCGAGGTCCCGGTGGGAGTCGCCGATCCAGCTCTCCCCGTTGGGCAGGCCGTGGATCATGACGCCTTCCCCCGGTGCCAGGCCGGCGCGGAGCGCGAACTCGCGGTCCTGCTCGTTCGGGTAGGAGATGCGCAGCGCCCGGTGGAAGCCGCTGTCCTCCATCCGCGACTCGATGAAGTAGCGACCCTCGGGCGTGCGACCGTCGCCGTAGTTGTGCTTCGGCCCGATCGGGTTGCGGCCCAGTGCGATCTCGTAGTCGCGCAGCACGTGCGCGCGTCGCAGCAGCAGCAGCCGTCGCGGACCCTTCAGCACCAGGACGAAGTCCGCCTTCGCGAGCGGCTCCGGCGCCTCGCCGATCGGGACCGCCCGGAGGGCGGGTCTACTTCTGGAGGGAGCGCTGAAAGATACGATCGGCCTTCTCGTTCGCTTCGCGGGCCTGGGCGGCGGCCTGGTCGGCTGCCGCTCGCGCGGCCGCGGCATCCCGGGCCGCGGCATCGGCCTTGGCGTTCGCCTGCTCGGCGATCTGGCGCGCCTGCTGGGCGTCGTTGCGCACCTGGTCCATGTCGCTGGTGGTGGCGCAGCCCGGGGCTGTGCACAGGGCGATCACGCACGCGGCGATCCCGTACTTGAATCCGACCCGGCTCATCACGTCTTCCCTCCTGGTTCGCGAACGGCGAAAGCTACGCCATCCACCGCGGTCGATTCTGTGACCGCGCGCACGTTGCGTAGCACGATCCGGCCCCCGGATCCCGGTGCCGCCGGACCGACCGCGGGCCGGTCCCGCTCCTGCCGGGTCGCTTGCCGGCGCCCGACCCTTTGGGATTCTCTGCGCTCCGGTCCGGAATCCCCAGTGGAGAGAGCCCTTTGGCGAGACGCCCCCAGCGCGAGCCCGCGCGCCCGACGACGGGCGGGGCCGTCCTCGCGGTCGCGCTCGGCTGCGCCGCCGTCGCCGGTGCCCTGTACGCGGCCGCGCTCTCCTTCGGGTTCGTCAACTGGGACGACTGGGAGTACGTGCTCCTCAACCCCCACCTGGGCGCGCTAGACCCGGCGTTCCTCCGCTGGTGCCTCACCGCGAATCTGGCCGGCAACTGGCATCCGGCGACGCTGCTCTCCTACGGCCTGGACTTCGCGTTCTGGGAGCGCGACCCCGCCGGCTACCACGCCACCAACGTCGCGCTGCACGCCGCCAACTCGGCCCTGGTCGTCTGGCTCGCCTGGGGGCTCTTGCGCCGCAGCCTCGGGCCGACGCCGGGCAGTCTCTTCGGCGCGACGCTGGTCGGCCTCGTGTTCGCCGCCCACCCGCTCCACGTGGAGTCCGTGGCCTGGATCAGCGAGCGCAAGGACCTGCTCTACGCCTTCTTCTGGCTCGCCAGCCTGATCGCGTGGCTCGCCTACACGGATGCGGGCCGTTCCCCGCGCGGCCGCAAGGGCGCCTACGCGCTCGCCCTGGCCGCGTTCGCCCTGTCGGCGGCCTCGAAGCCGATGGCGGTGACGCTCCCGCTGGTGTTGCTCCTGCTCGACGCGATTCCCCAGCACCGGCTCACGCGGGCCAGCTGGGTCCGCGTCGTGGTCGTGGAAAAGCTTCCCTTCTTCGCCCTCTCTCTGGCGACGGGCGTCGTCACGCTGGCCGCCCAGGGTGCGCGCGGAGCACTGGACGGAGTCGACCTTTCGCTGGGCGAGCGGCTGTGGGTCGCCGTGCAGGCGCTGGGCTTCTATCTCGCGAAGTGGATCGCTCCGTTCGGGCTGGTCCCCTTCCATCCCCTCGATGCGGAGATCGATCCGCTCAGCTGGCGCTACGGCGGCGCCCTCGCCGCCGTGCTCGCGCTGAGCGCACTCGCGGTCGCGCTCCGGCGACGGGTGCCGGTGCTCGCCGCGGGTCTCGCCTTCACCCTGCTCACGCTCCTGCCGGTGCTGGGTCTCGTCCAGTTCGGTCAGCAGCGCGCGGCCGAGCGCTACATGTACCTCCCGATGCTCGGGCCGACGCTGCTCGTCGGTGCCGGGGCCGCGCTCGCCTGGGAGCGCGGCGCGCGCGCGCGCGGGATCGCCGTCGCCGTGTCGGGCCTCGCGGTGGTACTCCTCGCCTGGCGCACGGTCGACCAGCTCCCGGTCTGGCAGAGCTCGCTCTCGCTCTGGACTCGCGTCGCGGCGGCCTATCCCGAGTCGCCGCTGGCCCGATACAACCTGGGCCACGCCTACGCGATCGCGGGTCAGGCGACGCGAGCCGAGGACGCGTGGACGCGCGCGGTGGAGATCGATCCGGCCTACGCCCCGGCGCTCTACGAGCTGGGCGCCGCGGCCGGGAGGCGTCGCGACTATCCGCAGGCGCGGCGCTACTTCGAGCGGGCTCTCGCCGCCGACCCGGGCTACGCCCGGGCCCGCCTCGAGCTGGCCATGGTGCTCGAGAACCTCGGAGACTGGCCGGAGGCCTCGAAGCACTACCGGGAGTTCCTGGGCAGCGCACCGCCCGAGAGCGCCGAGCAGATCGAGTTCGCGCGGTCGCGGCTCGCGCGGCGCGGCGGCGACCCGCCCTGAGGCGGAGCGCGGCGGTCACTCCACGTAGCCGAGCGCCCGCAGCCGATCGATCTCCACGGGCCGAGCCGGCTCCGCCGCCACCATGGGGACCGTCGTCTGCACGTAGGAGGCGAGCGCTCCCGCGAGCCGGTCGCGCACCGCCGACCCGGCGCCTTCGGCCGGGGCGACGCCGCCGCCCTCCCAGAGGAGCCACGCGGAGTCCGACGAGCCGGCCCGCAGCAGCGCACCCTCGCCGTAGGCACTCGCCTCCGCCCCCATGTCGCAGTAGACGACCCGCTCCGCCAGCGGCGCCTCGCCGCGCAGCCCGGGGCCCAGTGCGACTCCGCGCATCCCGCTCGGAGCCGGCACGCCCGCCAGCTCCAGGATCGTGGGCGCGATGTCCACGTGGCTCACCGTCGTCGCGATCCGCGCCGGCGCGACGCCGGGAGCGCGCACCAGCAGAGGCACGTGCGCCTCGGGGGGCAGCGTGGTCGTGCCGTGCATGAAGTAGTGCCCGCCTTCGCCGAGGCTCTCCCCGTGGTCGGCGGTGAACACGACGATCGCGTCCCGCAGCCGTGGTGACGCCAGCAGCTCCCCGATCCAGTGGTCCGCGTAGCGGATCTCGTCGGCATAGCGGGCTCGGTACTCGCTCGCCCGCGTGAGACCGGGCAGTGCCTGATAGGCGGGAATGCCGCCGGTGGCGAGGCTGCTCTCGAGCCGTGGCAGGGGCGGCTCGTCGGGATCGCGCTCGGGCGCGAAGGTGTCGGCGTAGCCGTCGGGCGGATCGTAGGGTCCGTGGGGATCCTGGTAGTGCACCCACAGGAAGAAGGGCTCCTCGGCCCGCGCGAGCCACGCCAGCGCGCGCTCCGTCGTCTGACGGGCGCGCCGCTCGAACACCAGGGGGCGGCTCGCCTCGGGCTCCGGGAGCTCGTCGTCGTAGGTGTCGAAGCCGCGGTCGAGACCGATGCGGCGGCGTAGCACCGCGTTGCCGACGAAGGCGGCGGTCGCATAGCCCCGCGCGCGCAGCAGCTCGGCGAGCGTGACGGCGCCCTCGAGCCGGGTGTCGCCATTGCGATAGCCGATCGAGTGCTGGCGCGGGTAGAGCGAGGTCAGGATCGAGGCGTGGGAGGGTGCCGTGCTGCTCGACGCCGCCACAGCGCGCTCGAACAGCGCGCTGTGCGCCGCCAGCGCGTCGATGTTCGGGCTCGTCGCGAGCTCGAAGCCGTAGCTCGACAGGTGGTCCGCGCGCAGGGTGTCCACCGTGATCAGCAGCACGTCGCGCGGCGGCTCGGAGCAGGCGAGGGCGGCGAGCGACGCGAAGAACGCCGGTAGGCGCCGGCCCGCGCCCACCGCGTACCCGAGAGCTCTCCACATCACGACGTCTGCTCCCGCCTAGCGCCGCGGCGGCTCGCCCGGGCCGTCCTTTGGGCGCCAGGGCCGGGCGAAGATGCGATCGTGGAGCCGCTCGGTGAAGCCGCCGGGCGTGGCTACCGAGGAGAAGGCGCGCCGGCCGTCGCCGCCGTGCAGGCGGAGCAGGCGCTTCGCGTCGTCGAGCACCGCTTCCAGGTAGGCGAGGTCGGCCTCCGTCGCCTCCACGCCCGAGCCGCCAAAGGCGGGGCCCAGCGCCTCGGCCAGATAGGCCAGCGAGACGGCGGCGATCGCGCTGCCCACCATGAGCGCGCCGAGCCGCAGGTAGTCGGGCTCCGCGGCCTCGATCCAGTGCAGAGCGGGCAGCGCCGTCCGCAGACGAAGGACGTCGCCCGGGCGGTGCGCCCGGGCGGGAAGCAGGGCGATCGCGCCGGCGAGCTCCGCCGCGGGCGTCGTCAGGAAGTGCACGATGGCGTGCTCCGGCAGGAAGTCGTCGAGCCAGGCCGTGGGCATCGACATCACGACCGAGGCGACGGATGTCTCGGCGGGGATCGCCCGCAGCGCCGAGAGCGACTCGTCGGCCGCGAGCACCTCGGGCGACTCGGCGTGGAGCCCGAAGGCGAGCAGCACGAGGTCGAAGGAGCCCCAGTCGAGCCCGGGTCCGAGCTCCACCTCCTCGAGCGACGGGTCCCCGCTCGGGGCGCCGCCGCGCCGCCGCAGCAGCGCGACCGAGTGTCCCGCCGCCCGCGCAGCGCGGGCGAGTGCGCCCCCGAGGCGTCCGCGACCGACGACCCCGATGCGCAGCGGCGGATCGGTCGCCGCCGCCAACTACAGCCCCGTCCGGTAGTCCTCTTCGATCGACCGGTCGATGGCCTCGGCGAGCTTCTCGTCGCCGCCGAGCTTGGGAGCGACCAGGCGGCCGAAGGAGATCGCGATCCGCTCGGGCCAGGTGTCCGGCTGCCACAGCTTCGAGCGGCGGAACGCCTTGGCGCAGTGGAAGAAGACGCGCTCGATTCGCACGCGGATCGCCAGCAGCGCGGGTTGGCCGCGCTCGGTGAGGCGCTCCAGCACGGCCGGGTCGCGGGTGAGCTCGACGCGTCCGTGCACGCGCAGCGTCTCCTCGGTGCCCGGAACCAGGAAGATCAGCGCGGCGCGCGGGTTGGTGAGCAGGTTCTGGAGGCCGAGGATCATCCGGTTGCCCTTGCGCTCCGGGATCAGCAGTGTGCGCTCGTCCTCGATCCGGACGAACCCCGGTCCGTCGCCCCTCGGCGACACGTCGGGAACTCCCTCCGCACTCGCGGTGGCGAGCAGCAGCATCGGCGCGCGGGCGATGAACTCCGACTCGGTCGCCCCGAGCCGGTCGAACACCTTCGCCTCGACGCCGGGCAGGACCTCGCCGATCACCGCGCGCACCTGATCGAGCGTGTTGAGCGCGTGGGCGCTCCCTGTCGACGGCGGGCTCACGGGTGACTCCTCTTCCTCTGCGGACGCGAAGCGCGCAGTGTACCCGAGACGAGGCGGGGAGGGCTCCCGGGGCGTTCCGACTAGACCCGCGTCACGCCCTGCCAATCGCCTCCCGCTCGCTCGAAGAGGTTCCGGAGGGCGGCGCTCTGGCGGTAGCTCGGGTCGGTCTCCCAGCGCTCGGCCACCGACGAGTGGATCGCCGCGCCCACGGGAATCGTGCGGCGGTACCGGGCGCGCAGCTTGTAGATGCCCTTGTACTCGTCGTGCATCTTGTCGCCGGACTGCGGAGCCAGCCCGCCCGTGAGGTAGGGCTCGAAGGCCAAGCCGACCGCGGCCGCCTCTTCGAGCATCCAGCGGAAGGCGACGTCCGAGAGGCCGACCTCGCGGTAGCCGCCGCCGACGTCGCCGTGGACCCCGGCGAACCAGACCTGCTCGAGATCCAGGCCCGGCTTCGGCGACCAGAGGGTGGCATCGAAGTCCTCGCGGTTCTCGTCGATCGAGACGGCGTGGCGCGCGTGGGTCACGATGCTCGAGGGCTCGGTGTCGTGGAATAGATACTTGTCCTCGCCCAGGGTGCCGAGGAAGGGCATCGGGATGCCCAGCGCGCCGACGGTGTCCCACACCCCGAGGAAGTGGATCGGGCTCTTGTTCGCCACGGCGTAGGCGCGGCGGAAGCCGACCGCCGCGGGCGAGTTCGGGTGACTGTTCCGGGTGCGCTTGCGGTACAGGCGGTAGGCGTCGGCGATGCGATCGGCGTGGTCGCGCTCGAGGATGCCGCAGTTGCGCACGAAGCCGCCCAGCGACCGGACGGTATACGCACCGCGGCTGAAGCCGAAGAAGAACAGCTCGTCGCCCGGGTCGTAGTTGTGGACGATGAACCGGTATCCATCGGTGATGTTCTTGTCGATGCCGACTCCGGCCAGTCCGCCCTCGAGCTTCTTGCGGTCGGCGCCCACGCCCCAGTCGTAGAAGACTACCTGCTCGACCCCGTCGTCGGCGTGGGGCCGGATGGCGCGCGCGAGCCGCAGGACGTTCGTGGGGTGGTCGCTCTCCGGAGACTGCCAGGTGCCGTCGGAGCAGATCACGATCCTCTTCACGACGCGCGACTAGGGCCGGATCTCGTAGAAGGCGTTCAGCGGATCCTCGTCGTAGTCGAGCTGGCGGAGGCGGGAGAAGCCGGCGGCCTCGGCGATCCGCCGGGCGCGCTCCGCGGAGAGCCCCATCGTGCCCAGGCCGGCTCCGTCGGGCGTCGACATCGACGACGACATGCAGAAGGCGATCGAGATCCCGTAGAGCAGCGCCCCCATCGGGTTCTCGAGGTTCTCCCTCAGCGTGTCCGCGCAGCGCACGTCCTTCAGCAGGCACACGCCGTCGTCGGTCAGGGCGCGTCGGATCGCGTCCACGGCCTCCTGGGGGTGGGTCATGTCGTGGATGCAGTCGAGCACCATCGCGAAGTCGAAGCGCGTCTCCCGGGTCAGGTCCTCGGCGGCGCCCACCTCGAACTCCGCGTTGACGAGGCCGGCCTCCTTCGCGCGCAGGCGCGCCGCGGCGATCGCCGTGGGGGAGGGATCGATGCCGAGGAAGGTCGAGCGGGGAAAGGCCGTCGCCAGCTCGATGATCGCGATCCCCGACCCGCAGCCCACGTCGACCGCGGACGCGCCGCGGCGCAACCGCTCGACGACGCCGTCCATCCGCGGCAGCACCTCGTCCGCGAGCATGCGGTGCTGGGCGGCGGTGCTGGTGGCGACCAGGTGGGCGCCCTGCTCACCGTGATCGTCCCAGGTCATGCCCAGGCCCGTGCGGAATGCCTCGGCCAGGCGATCGAGGCCGGCACCCAGGACGGGCGCCTGGAACATCCAGCCCATGAAGGCGGTGCTCGCGTCGTCGAGCAGCATCTCGGCGAGCGGGTCGGGCAGTCGGAACCGCTCCTCGTCCACGTACTCGGTGATGCCCGAGGCGGCCTGCTGGCGCAGCCACTCGAGCACCCAGCGCCGGTGGAGCCCTGTGGCGTCGGCGAGCTCGTCGACGCGGATGGCGCCGCGACCCCGCATCGCCTCGATCAGGCCCAGGCGGAGTCCGAGGTGGAGCATCATCGAGGCCATCTCGCCGGTCTTGAGCGCGATCAGGCGTTCGGTCAGGAGCTCGGTGTCGTCACTCATCGACGTGTCCCCCTGTCGGTGCTCGAACTCCGCCACCCTACCCGCACGGAGCGCCCGCGAAAAGGGCAGGGCGTCGCCGTTCTCGCGGCATCCCCGGGCCGGGACGGGCCGAGCGGGGCCGGATCCGGGCACGCGCGTTGCACACGCAATCGCGCGTCGGCGCACCGGCGTTCCGGTCGCCGTCGAGGTCACCTCCGATGTTGGGTCTCGTCCTCACCGCCGGCGGCGCGCGCGGCGCCTACCAGGCGGGCGTGCTGAAGCGGATCGGCGAGCTGCGCAGCCTGCGCCAGCGGCCCTCGCCCTTCGCGATCGTGGCGGGGGCGTCGGCCGGCGCGATCAACGGGGCCGCCGTCGCCGCGGGCAGCCTCGACGTCCACGCCGCCACCGCGCAGCTGGCGACCCTGTGGTCCGACCTCGAGGTGCGCCAGGTGTTCCGCGCCGATCCCCTGAGCCTGGGACAGAACGGCCTGCGCTTCGCGCGCGACTTCCTGCTCGCCCCCTGGACCGGAGACGTCGCGACCCGCTCCCTGCTCGACGCCTCGCCGCTGCGCAAGCTGCTCCAGAAGTCGCTGCCCCTGGCCGGGATCAACGAGGCGATCCACTGCGGAGCCCTGTACGCCCTGGCGGTGCTCGCGACCAGCTACACCTCGGGCAAGGCGTTCACCTTCGTCCAGGGACGCCCGGGTCATCCGGTGTGGGAGCGCAGCCGACGGGTCACGCTGCCGGCGGTGATCGAGGTCGACCACATCCTCGCCTCCGCGTCGATCCCGCTCGTGTTCCCGCCGGTGCCGCTGCGCACCGAGGCGGGGATGCGCTACTTCGGCGACGGCGGGCTGCGCCTGGTCAATCCGCTCAGCCCGGCGATCCGTCTGGGCGCCGACCGCGTGCTCGCCGTCGGCATCCGCTGCACCGAGTCCGCCGCCGAGCTCTCGCGCGACGAGCGGATGCGGCCCGCTCCCGGTGCGCCGCGCCGCCGGCGCGAGGGCGGAGAATCGGACCTCCCGCCGCCCCTATCCCAGGTGTGCGGCGTGCTGATGAACGCGATCTTCCTCGACCACCTCGACGCCGATCTGGATCACCTCGCGCGGATGAACGATCTGGTCGGCGCGCACCGGGAGCTCGCCCAGCGCGCCGCCCTCGGCGACGCCGACGGCCCGAGCGATCCGATGCGCCAGGTGGACGCGCTCGTGATCAATCCCTCGGAGGACCTGGCGATCGTCGCGCGGCGCTTCGAGCACCGCATGCCGCGCCTGGTCCGCCTCGCGATGGAAGCCCTGGGCCGACCCGACGCCCAGAGCGCGGACCTGATGAGCTACCTGCTCTTCGACGGCGCCTACACGAGCGCCCTCGTGGACATCGGCTACCGCGACGCCGACGACCGAGCCGACGAGCTCGAGGACTGGCTGCACACCGGGTCCGGGGAGGTGAAGCCGCCCCCGCTGCGCGCGCGGCAGACGGCTTAGGCCGCGCGGGAGCCCCACTGGCCGGGGCCCGCCTTCGCTCGCCCATCCTCCCGATCTACGCTCGGCTTCGCCTCGCCGCGCGCCCTTCGGGCTTGCGGGCTCGCTGCGCGTCAGCCTCCTTGCGCTCAATCCGCCCCCGCGGTCGATCGATGAGGATCGGCAGAGGGGGAGGGGGACGTGTCGGAGCGGACGATGCGTCGCGGTCCGCTCGCGGCGGCCGTGCGCCACGCGAGCGGGATCGCCGAGCTGGGCAGCCACTTCGGCAGCGAGATCGCCGCGGCGACCCAGGAGCTCCACGCCGCCGCGCTCCCGCGGATCTGGTGGACGGCGCGCCTGCAGTCCCGGGCCGTCACCGGATCGCTGCGCATCGGCTTCCGCGGCGCGCAGCTGGTCGCATCCCGCGGCGGCCGATGGGTGCGCGCGGAGCCGGAGGCCGACGCCTGGCTCGATCTCCAGAGCGCGCTCAACGGCCTCTACGGCCACCTGCTCGCCGACTGGGGGAGCGCCTTCGCCCTGCCGATGTCGCTCCAGCGGACGGCGCCCGGCTCCGGGAAGCGGCGCCTGCTCGTGTTCCTGCACGGGCTCAGCATGAACGAGCGGGGCTGGCACAACCGGACCCACGCCCGCTTCTGCACCTGGGCGAAGCGGCACCTCGCCGCCGACACGGCCTATCTCCGTTACAACACGGGGCTGCGGATCTCCGCCAACGGGCGGCTCCTGGCCGAGCTGCTCGACCGCGAGGCCGGCGAGGTCCGCGAGGTGCTCCTGATCGGCCACAGCATGGGCGGCCTGGTGGCGCGCAGCGCGCTGCACCAGGCGCGGCAGGTCGGGATGGATTGGGCGCGGCGGGTGACGCACGTCGCCTGCGTCGGCTCGCCCCACGAGGGAACGAGCCTCGAGCGGATCGGCAATCACGCCAACCGGATGCTGGGCTGGTCGCCCTGGACGCGGCCCTTCATGCGGCTGTGGAATCTCCGCTCGGACGGGATCCGCGACCTGCGCTTCGGTCACCTGGTCGAGGAGGACTGGCGACATCGGCACATCGACGATCCCACCCCCTCCCACACGCGCGTGCCCCTGGCGGGAGACGTCGACCACCTCCACATCGCCGCCGCGCGCAGCCGGACCGGTCACCTCGATCCGATCGGAGACTGGCTCGTCCCCGTCGAGAGCGCGCTGGCCGCGAATCTCCACCCCGAAGGTGCGGCGCGTCGCAGCCTTCTGCGCGGCATCGGCCATCTCGCTCTGCTGCGCAGCGGCGAGGTCTACCAGCGCCTGCGCACGTGGATCCGCCGGGGCGTCTGAGCCCGGCGATTCGGGCGCGGCTGCGCGCGCCTAGCTCCGAGGTGGGCTCGCGAAGAGCCCGAGGGACTCCGAAGCACCGCGCGTGTCAGCGCGCGCATCGTCGGGCGCGGGCTCCAGGGAGCCGACTGCCCAGGAACGGGGCAGCTCCTGGGCGGCGCCGGGTCGCACGCGGTACAGGCCGCGTCCGGTCATCGCGATCCACAGGGCGCCGTAGGAAGCCGGCGCCAGGTGACTCACCTCGGAGACGGCGAGCTCGCCCACCGCCTCCACCCGCCGCCAGCCCGCCGCGTAGCGCGTGAACAGACCGGCCCCCCCGGCCAGGGACGCGCCCGCGTCGCCCGGCACGAGTGCTTCCATGGACAGGTCGCGCAGCTCGTGGACCGCGCGGCCCGAGCGGTCGATGCGCACGAGACCGCTGGCGGTGCCGATCCACAGCTCGCCGTCGGGAGCGAGGGCGAGGGCCGAGACGGTCGCATCCCGCGCTCGCCACACCTCGCGCCAGCCGCCGGCGTCGCTGCGGAAGACCCGGCCCGCGGCGGCGATCGCCACGCCCTGATCGACGTCTGCGCTGATTCGGTCGACGGGGACACCGGCGAAGGGCGCCAGCTCCTCCAGCGGACCGCCGCCGGTGCTGCGCCACAGGCCGACGCTCGCCACGTAGAGCTCGTCGCCGCGCGTCGCGAGGGCGCGGATCGCGGCGCGCGGTCCGGTCGCGGACTGCGAGACCCGCTGCCAGACGCCGTCGCGGTGGTAGAGCACCTCGCCGCTCTGGGTGCCGAGCCACAGGCCGTCCCGGGCGTCGACCTGGGCAGCGGTGAAGGGCGCCGGGACGCCGCCGAAGCGCGCGCGATGGAGCGGCGCGTCGAGCGCGACCTCGCGCCGGGCCGGATCCCCCCCAACGAAGCGCACGGCCTCTGCGCGCGTGATCCACCACACGTCGCCGCCCGGTCCCGCGACCAGGGCGACACCGTCGCCGCCCTCGACGCGCTCGAAGACGCGGTGGAGCGTCGGGTCGGAAGCGGGCTCCGGGGCGTCCGAGCGCGGGGCGAGCCAGCCCGAGAAGGCCGAGACCCAGAGCATCGCGACGGCGATCCGGCCGCCGTGGGGCGCCAGCCGAGCGAGGGCGGCGTGCGACATGTCCACCTCGTCGGGGGGTGGGCACGGGTGCTGCGCTACGGATCGGCCCGCCGCGCCGGCGCCTTGACGAGCGCCCCGGAGCGTCCCGGCAAGCCCTCGGAATCGCTCGCGTTCACTAGAATGGGCGCCGGAGGAGCGATGGAGAAGATCGCCTGTGTGTTGTGGAAGCCGACCGCGCTGGCCGACGGCGCCTTCGGCGCCGAGCTGCGGGCGGCGGTGCCCGAGTGGCAGCGTCTGGGCGCGCTCCACCTGCGCGTGAACGTGGTCGACGAGCACGTCGCCGCGGGAACGGCCGTGCGCGTGGGGCGCATGGATCCCCCGAAGGCGGCCTTCGTCACCTTCTGGCTCCACGAGGCCGACGACCTGCGCGGCGCGCTGGACAGCGCCCTGGCCGCCCGCGCCGAACGGCTGGCCGCCTATCTGGTGGTGGAGTCGGTCCCGCTGCGCAACACGCGTCACGTGGCGCCGCCGGGCGAGCGCACGCCCGGCTTCAACCTGGTCACCGGGATCGAGCCGAAGGACGGCCTTCCCTACGATGAGTTCGTCCACCTCTGGCACCGCGAGCACCGGGTGGTCGCGCTGGAGACCCAGAGCACCTTCGCCTACGTGCGCAACGAGATCGTGCGTCCGCTCACGCCGCAGGCGCCGCCCTGGGCCGCCGTGGTGGAGGAGAGCTTTCCGATCGAGGCGCTGACCGACCCGGCGGTGTGGTACGACGCGGAGGGATCGCCCGAGCGCCTCGATGCGAACCGGCGGCGCATGATCGCGAGCTGCATGGCATTCCTCGCGATCGACCGCGTGGAGTCGCATCCGATGAGCGAGTACGTCTACTAGGGATCGCCCCGCTCCGGGGGGCGTCCCCAGGTGCCGCGGGGGGCTGGCTCGGGGCGTCTCTTGGCGGAGGGGTGTGCTTTCGTGTACCCAATGCCGCCCATTCGACGACGGTCCACCGCTTCGTGCGAAATCGCCAACTCTGGCTCCTGAGCCTGACGTGCGCCCTCACCGGCCTCGGCATCTTCTACTACAAGGCCGCGGTGCTGGGCCTTCCCTTGCTTCCGCGGCAGCGCACCTCGGTGTGGACCGTGGAGGCGCGCCTGCGCTTCGTGGCCGACGGCGGCCCGGCGCGGGTGTCGCTGCGCATCCCCGACTCCCCTCCCGCCTATCAGATCATCGACGAGAGCTTCGTCTCCGCGGGCTACGGCCTGACCAGCGAGGGGGGCGAGGGCCAACGCGCCGCGCTGTGGGCGAAGCGGCGCGCCCACGGCGAGCAGACCCTCTACTACCGGGTCGTGATCCATCCGGGCAGCGTCTCCGCCATGCCGCGCGCCCCGCGCTTCCCCTCGCCGCCCGAGGACGACGCACCCTTTCACGCCGCCGCCGAGGCGCTGCGCGACGAGGTGCGGCGGCAGTCGGCGGACATCCCGACCTTTGCCTCGATGCTGGTCTCGCGTCTCGCCAATCCCCACCCCGACGAGAACGTGCGCGCGATCCTGGCCGGTGCCGCGAGCCGCGAGCAGCTCGCGATCCACCTGCTGGCCGGGGCGCGGATTCCGGCGCGCGAGATCCGCGGGCTCCGTCTGCGCGACCGTGCGCGCGAGATCCCCCTGGAGTCGTGGCTGGCCGTGCACGACGAGTCGGAGTGGGTGTTCCTCGATCCCAACACCGGCGCGATCGGCCTGCCCCAGGACTTCTTCGTCTGGTCCTGGGGCGACGGCCCGCTGATCCAGATCGAGGGCGGTTCCAAACCCCACGTCGACTTCTCGGTGCTGCGCAACCGCTACGGATCGATCGAGGTGGCGCGCGCGCGGGCGGCGGCCCTCGGGAGTCCCTTGCCCTGGCTCTCCTTCCTCGATCTCCCGGTCACCACGCAGGCCGTCTATCAGGTGCTGGTGCTGATCCCGCTCGGGGGGCTGCTCGTGGTGGTGCTCCGCAACGTGGTCGGCCTCGCCACCTTCGGCACCTTCATGCCGATCCTCGTCGCCCTGGCCTTCCGCGAGACCCAGCTCCTCGGCGGCCTCTTGATGTTCTCCTTCATCGTGGCGACCGGCCTGCTGGTGCGGCGCGCGCTCGAGCAGATGAAGCTGCTGCTGGTGCCGCGCATCGCGGTGATGCTGACGGTGGTCATCTTCATCCTCTCCATCTCGAGCCTCGCGGCCTACGGCGCCGGGCTGGAGCGCGTGCTCTCGGTGGCGCTGTTCCCGATCGTGATCCTCACCATGTTGATCGAGCGCATGTCGGTGGTGTGGGAGGAGAGCGGGCCGCGCGCCGCTCTCCAGCAGGCGGCGGGCAGCCTGACCGTCGCGAGTCTCGCCTATCTCATCTTCCACGTGGAGCTGATCCAGCACCTCACCTTCGTGTTCCCGGAGCTCCTGCTCGTGGTGATCGCGGTGATGCTGCTGCTCGGCCGCTACAGTGGCTACCGCCTGACCGAGCTGTACCGGTTCCGCGGTCTCGCCGGCGGCGACGGCGAGCCCTCGTGAGCCTGCTCTACCTGACGCGGCAGGGCGTGCTGGGCATGAACGCCCGCAACGCCCACTACATCAGCCGTTGGAACGCGCGGCGCAACTACCCGCTGGTGGACGACAAGCTGCGCACGAAGCGTCTGGCCCAGGGGGCGGGCATCGCGGTGCCGCCGCTCTACGGCGTGGTGCGGGCGAACCACGAGCTGCGCGATCTGCGCGCGCGTCTGGCCGGCTACGCCGACTTCGTCGTGAAGCCCGCCCACGGCAGCGGTGGCAACGGAATCCTGGTGGTCGGAGAGCGATCGGGCGACCGGCTCGTCAAGTCGAGCGGACAGGAGATCACCTTCGAGGATCTGGAGTACCACGTCTCGAACGTGCTGAGCGGGATGTACAGCCTCGGCGGTCAGCCCGACGTGGCGATGCTGGAGTACCGCGTCTCCTTCGATCGGCTGTTCGAGGACGTCGCCCACCGCGGTGTCCCCGACATCCGCACGCTCGTGTTCCGCGGCGTGCCGGTGATGGCGATGGTGCGCCTGCCGACCCGTGCCTCGGACGGCCGCGCCAACCTGCACCAGGGCGCCGTGGGAGCCGGCATCGACCTGGACGGTGGGCGCACCACGTCGGCGGTCTACCGCAACCGCATCATCGACAGTCATCCCGACACCGGCCACGGGATCACGGGGCTGGAGATCCCGGGCTGGGAGAAGCTGCTCGACCTCGCGGCGCGCTGTCACGAGCTGACCTCCCTCGGCTACCTCGGCGTGGACGTGGTGCTCGACGGGAACTACGGGCCGCAGATGCTCGAGCTGAACGCGCGCCCGGGCATCAGCATCCAGATCGCCAACAAGGCCGGGCTGCGCCACCGCCTCGAGCGGGTGATGCACTGGCTCGAGGGGCGCAAGGAGCCGCCGCCGGTGTCCGAGCGCGTGGCCTTCGCCCGCGCGAGCTTCGCCTGCGCCTAGGAGCGCGAGGCCGGAGCGTCGAGGAAGAGCGGCGACGACCAGGCCCGCTCGCGCACGGGAGCCAGGCAGTCGTCGCCGGGCTCGGCCCGCCAGCCGACGCGGCACGGCTCCACGCTCACGGCCCGCCCGTCGGCGTCGAAGCGCGCGCGCAGGTTCGCGCCGTCGATGGCGGGGGTCGGTTCCTGGAGCGCCCGGGCGTAGTAGACGCGGTCGACGTCGCCGAAGTCCGGGTCCTCGAAGGTCGCGCTGCAGCCCGCCGCGTCGCCCGGGCAGGGGATCCGCAGCCAGGGATCTTCGATCCGGAGCGCGAGGTCGGCGGGGTCGGCGCCCGGCCGGATGCGCACGATCTCGATCGCCTCGATCGCGTGGCGCCGATTCGAGGGGTAGTAGCACTCACCCAGACACAGCGACTCGATGCGCTCGGCCGAGAGGGCGGCGCGCGTGGCGGCGGGGCAGCCGGGTCGCTGGACGAAGCTGCCGAGCGCGCGCACCTCGAAGCGCGGCAGCGCGCGCTGCACCACCGCGGATCCCATCGGCGCGCGCCCTTCGGGCCCGTTCACCAGGTCGAACCAGAGCAGGATGCGCGGTCCGCTGGTCGCGTACACCTCGCGGCGCATCAGCGCCTCCCAGATGCTGCGGCGATCGCGGCCGGCGGAGTGCACGGCGACCAGCCCGCCCGGGTAGAGGAAGCTGGCGATGCGCTCCACGTCGAGCAGGCCGCGGAAGCCCGAGGGCGCCGCCGGGGAGCGCACCGCGCGCCCCGGGTCCTCCGCCTCCCCCGACACGAAGCGGGAGAGCCAGCGCTCGCCGCGCTCGGAGGCGAAGCCACGAGCGTCGGTCATCCCCTTGCGATGCACCTGCTTGTAGCCGCTGCCCGCGCGCGCGGTGTGGTTGTCGCTCGAGCCGATCAGCCCGAAGCGGAAGCGCAGGGGGCGGCCCTGCTCGTCGCGCTGGTCGGTGCTCTCCGCCGCGAGCGTCGCCTGGACGCTCGTGTACGGGCGCGGGCTCATCGCCGACTTGAAGGCCCCCCGGTCCTGGTCGCAGTCGAGCCAGTCTTCCACCGCCGCGTCGGGCACCACCCAGTTCGGGCGCGTGCCCGCTTCCACGGCGAAGCGGCGCGCCTCCTCGACGCGTTCCTCGCACTCGGCGGACGCGGGATCCGCGCAGCGCGCGCGCACCAGCTCGCCGGCGCGCCAGCAGCAGGGGAGGAAGTCGGGGGTCGGCTCGGCGCACACGCCGCGCTGCGCCGCGTCGTCGGCCCGTGCCGCGGCCGCCGAGAAGCGCTCCCCGGCGCCGTGGCCCGAGTAGACCTCGATCAGGCGCTGGGACTCGGGAGCCAGGCGCTCGCGCGTGAGCTGGTTGGCCATCGTCGCACCGGGCGGCGCGTGGATGCCCCAGGTGAGCCCGTGCGGGATCACGAGGTGCGGATATCCCCACTGGCTCAGCTTCTCGAACAGCACCTCGGGGGTGGGCGCGTTCTCCAGGCAGTCGGGCGGCAGCGCGCGGACGTCCACCCCGTGCTCACACATGGGAGTGTCGGCTAGCTGGCGCAGCCACCACAGGAAGTCGGCGTAGGGCGGGAGGCCGACGCTGAGCACCGCCTCGGCGCCGCGCGCCAGCCACAGGAAGTGTCCGCGGCTCATCGCGTCGTCCGCTAGCGCGGAGATCGGGCGCGTCGGAAGCTGCGATGCATCGAGGGTGGGGAAGATCACGTTCTTGTGCCCGAAGTGCGTCCGTGGGCTCGTGCCCGTCTGGGTCCACTCCCAGCCCGCGAAGGGCACCAGGTCGGGATCCGCCGGGTCGCCCGAGCGCGCGTCGCACTCGCGCAGGCTCTCCAGGGAGCGGCGCCAGCGCGGCCCGGTGAGGCCCTCGGCGTGATCGTTGAGCGAGAAGAAGTCGAGCTCGGCGCACCAGCGGGCGAAGTCGCAGGCGTCGGCCGGCGGGTGCACGCCCTCGCCGCCGAACAGGGGCAGGCCGTAGAGGAAGGCGTCGATCGAGTAGGTGGTGTGGACGTGGAGGTCGCCGAACAGGATCTGCTTCGCCCGCGTGACTTCGCTCGGCGTGGCCTCGCTGCGCGCGGCCTCCGGCCGCTTGCCCGTTCGATCTTCGCTCGGCGTGGCCTCGCTGCGCGCGGCCTCCGGCCGCTTGCGGGCCGGGCCCTGGATCTCGCCGGCGGGCTGGTCGGAGCCGCTGCAGGCCAGCGCCAGGAGCCCGATCGCGATCGCCGCCTTGCGCATCGCGGCCGGCGTACCTCAGTCCACGAAGCCGCGGCGCTGCACCGGTCGCGTCAGCGGCTGGTGCACGTCGTCTTGGTTCTCGAAGGCCGAGAAGCCGGCCGCGAAGCCCGCGCCATCCGAGGCGCGGCGCGCGGCGAGATAGGCGTCGAAGCTGTCGGCCCAGACGAGGTAGCGCAGGAACGCGCGGTTGGGGCTGGTGCGGCGCAGCTCGCGCTGGAACTCGGAGGAGGGCTGGGCGAGCTCCTCGGCGGTCTCCCCGAGCGTCCGGCGCCGCCACTCGAGGATGGCCGCGAGGTCGGCGCCCTCACCGGTGATCCGCCAGCGCAGGCCGTCGGCGCCGATCGGCAGGCGGTCGAAGTGGGAGCGCAGGCGAGCGCGCTGGGACAGCGGCAGCAGCGAGAGCGAGAGCCCGTCGAGGGGCACGTTGAGCGCCCGCTCCACCCCGCGGTAGAGCTCGTCGAGCAGGGTCTGGTCGTCGATCACGAGCGCGCGCCCGTAACGCACCAGCACGGGCACCTCGCGCGCGCCGGCCGGCGCCGGGCGCGGGTCGGGCAGACGCACCGAGCGTCGCTGTGGCCGGGCGGCGGCGGCGGCCTGGTCGCGCAGCGCGGACTGCTCCTCCTTCGCCCGGGCCAGGTCCCCGCGCAGCGCCTGCTCGCGCGCGGTCGCCTCGCGCAGCCGCGCGCGCAGCGCCTCGGGTCCCCCGGCGCTCGCCGCCGCGATCTCCTCGCGCAGCCCCGCGGTGTCCGCGCGCAGCGACGCCAGCGTCTCCTGCGCCTGCTGACGGCGCCCGGCGAGCTCCTGGCCCTGGGCGGCCAGCGGGGCCAGCTCGGCGCGGATTGCCGCGGCCTGTTCGGTGGCGGCTGCCAGCGACGCGGGGGTGAGCTCGGGGCGCTCGTCGAGCAGCGCGTGCAGGCGACCGACCGCGTCGCCGCTGCTGATCTGGACCACCGCCAGCATCACGACGAGGATGCCCGTGACGTTCGCCATCGTGTCGAGGAGCGAGTCGAGGTTCTGCTCGACGCCGCGTCGCCGCGCGCGGGAGGCCATGCTATTCGGCTCCCGCGGTCACGGCGGAGAAGTCGAGCTCGCCGTTCTCGGGGATCGGCATCAGGCCGTTGCGCGCATCCTGGCGCGCGGCCTCGATCGCCAGGGCCCGGCACGTGCCGACGCCGCTCGGCCGCACCAGCAGGATCGCCGAAGCGCCGCGCGCCGCGCGCACGTCGGCGAGGAAGGCGCGGACGTCGAGGCTGTGCTCGATGCTCGAGGAGGGAACGCGGATCGGGTGCCGGTCGGGGCCCTCGTAGAGCACGACGCCGTCGCCGCGGCACTCGGCGAAGTGGGGCTCGAGGCCGGTACCGCTGCCCGAGGGCTCGATCCCGATCGGCGCGCTGGCGAGCGACGTGCGCCGCTCGCTGATCCGCTTCGCGAGGGCATCGCGCTCGGCGTCCAGCGAGGCCAGCTCCGCCTCTAGGTCGTCGACGCGCTGGTTCGTCGCCTCCACGTCCGAACGCAGCGGAGCGCTCTCGGCGCTTACGGCTCCGTAGCGAGCGCGCTTCTCGGCAAGCTCGTCGCGCGCCTGCTGCTCCTGTACGACCGCCGCCTCGGCCGACGCCACCTCCTGTTCCAGCGCGCGCAGAGCGGTCAGCCGCTGGTGGCCCTCGGCGATCTCGCGCTCCAGCGCGTCGTAGGCATCGAGGTCGATCGCCTCGGGGCCGATCTCGCCGATCGCGGTGGCGGTGATCAAGAGCGTCAGCGTGCCGATGATGCAGGCGAGCACCGACAGGAACGGGAACAGAGAGACGACGTTCCCGCTGCGCTTGCGCGTGCGCGCCACGCTAGCCCAGGAAGAAGAAGCGGGAGCGACGCGGAGGAGTGTCGGCCTTCCCCGGACCGCGGCGCTCGATCGCCTCCAGTGCGCCCGCGATCCGCTCGGCGAGCGCGCCGAGGTCGCCGCGCGCGGCACTCGCGCTCTCGCGCAGGGAGGCGAGCGTGGTGGACAGCTCCCGGGTCGCCTCGCTCAGCGCCGCGCGCTGGCTCTCGGAGAGCGCCGCGTCGCGCCGCAGCTCGGCCTCGCGGTCGCGGGCGCGCTGCGCGTCCTCGGCGTGCAGCGCATCCAGCTGCTGCCGGCGCCGGAGATCGATCGCCGCCACCTGCTCGTCGATCCGGCCGAGGGTCGCCGCCAGCCGCTCGCCGGCCGCGCGCACGCCGTGGGCCTGGGACTCCTCGGCCACCACCAGCTCGCGCTGGAAGGTGTGGGCGTCCCGGGCGGTGGCGTGCAGGTGCTCGGCGAACTCGGTCAGCAGGCGTGCGCCCTCGTTGCGCAGCTCCGAGGCCTCGCCCCGGATGCGGGCGAGTGTGCGCGCGAGATCGTCCGCCGCGCCCGCGAGCTCCTGGCCCTGGGCGCGCCGGGTCTCCCCCGCCTGGGCCGCCTCCTCCTGGAGGCGACGGTGCAGGCGCTCGACCGCCGCCAGCTGCTCTCCCTGCCGGTGGGCGCCGTCCTCCTGGACGCGGCGCACCTCGGCTGCCATGCCCTCCAGGTGGCTGCGGAAGTCGCGCAGCAGGTTGCGCTGGGTCTCCGAGAGCTCGTCGCTCGCCTCGCGCTGGCGGGCCGCCGCCCAACGTCCGAGCTGCTCGAGCTGCTCCGCCTGTCGCAGCCGCAGCTGCTCGTCCACCTTCTGCCAGCCCGAGACGACCTGTCCGGTCAGCGTCTCGCCGATCTGCCCGAGCCGGTCGAGCCAGCCGCGCAGCTCGGCGTGGTGGGCCGCCATCGCTCGCGCCACGGCCTCCTGGATCACCTGCTCCTCGGGCGCGGGGGCGTCGCGCTGCGGGTCCTCCAGCCGCGGCACCAGACGCTCGTCGGTGTAGTCCTCGATGGCGACGAGCAGGTCTTCCTCGGCCTTCTGGAGCGCGCTCGCCGGGAACATGATCAGGATGCTCATCACCAGCGCCAGCAGGGTGGTGTCGAAGGCGACGCCCAGTCCGGTGGTGACGCCGCCGATCGCGTTCTTCATCAGCGCCAGATCGGCCGCGGCGCCGATCGACTCGGAGAAGCCGGCCACGGCCGCGCCGATCCCGATCACGGTGCCGATGAAGCCCAGGATCGGGACCGCCCAGATGAACACCCGCACCAGCGTGTAGCTCGACTCGACGGCGTCGGCGTCGGCCTGGGCGCGCGCGGTCAGCTGCTCCACCACCTCGCGCGGGTCGCGCCGGCTCTGGAAGTGGAGCAGGGCGCGCCGCAGCCGGCGCGCGACCGCGCTGCGGGGGGCGTCGGCGGGCAGCGCGTCGAGGTGGGCCAGGAACTCGGGCACCGCCTCGGGCGCGATCTCCGTCGCGATGCGGTCGGGCAGCAGGTCGAGGTCGAGGGCGGCCCGCTCGCGACGCAGCGCGATGTACTTGGCGAACAGGATGACGGCCGACCACCAGGAGAAGAAGGCGATCGCGTAGGGAACACGGCCGCGGCTGGCGAAGATCTCGCCGAAGGGGGTGTCGGCCAGCGGCGACACCACGGCCACGTAGAACAGCGCGGTGGCCGCGAGGGCGGCCGCGCCGGTCCAGGCGAGGGCGACGTCGGTGGAGGCGCCGGAGCGCTCCGGGTCGGATCGCAGCGGATTGCGCAGAGCCATGACCGGCCGGGGAGTATCCCACGTCGGCGCGCGCCCCGCTGCTCGCGGTCTCGGCCGGCCGCGCCGGCCGACCGGGATATAATGCGTTGCCCGTTCCGGAGCATCGACTTCGCGAGTGGGCTCGGGCGGATCCGGGCCGACCCGGCCACGACAGGGGACAGGGGAGGGTGACCCATGCGCATCGGTCTCATGCTCGGCGGCAGCGAAGGCTCGCTCGAGAGCGCCACGGCCCAGGCCCGGCGGGCCGAGAGCCTCGGCCTCGACAGCTTCTGGCTGCCCAACATCTTCGGCCACGACGCGATCGGCACCGCGGCGATCGTGGGGCGGGAGGTTCCGCGCATCGAGCTGGGAACGGCGGTGGTGCCCACCTACCCGCGACACCCGGTCGCGCTGGCTCAGCAGGTGCTGACGACCTCCGCGGCCACCGGGGGGCGCTTCACGCTGGGGATCGGACTCTCCCACCGGATCGTGATCGAGGATCTCTTCGGCCTCGACTACTCGAAGCCCGCCCGGCACATGCGCGAGTACCTCGAGGTGCTGACACCGCTGCTGCGCGGCGAGCCGGCGAAGCACCAGGGCAGCGAGTTCCGGGTGAACGTCGGGCTCCAGGTTCCCGACGCCCGGCCCGTTCCGGTGCTGGTGGCGGCGCTGGGACCGGTGATGCTCGGTATTGCCGGACGCCTGGCCCAGGGCACGATCACCTGGATGACCGGACCCGACACGCTTGCGCGTCACATCGTGCCGACCCTCACCAGGGCAGCGCACGGAGCGGGCCGGCCGGATCCGCGCGTGGTGGCCGGGCTGCCGATCGCGCTGACCCGCGACGTGGACGCCGCCCGGGAGGTGGTCGCGAAGACCTTCGAGATCTACGGGACGCTCCCCTCCTATCGGGCGATGCTCGACCGCGAGGGCGCGGCCGGCCCGGCGGACGTGGCGCTGCTCGGCGACGAGGCGCAGCTGACCGCCCAGCTCGACCGGCTGCGCGACGCCGGCGTGACCGACCTCGACGCCGCGATCACCCCGGTGGACGCGGGCGCCGGAGAGCGCACGCTCGAGTTCCTCGCGGGCTACCGCTAGGGAGCCGTCGTCGACCCGCGCGCGCCCAGGGAGGAGCTGCGCGTCAGCTACCGGCTGGCCGCAGGAGGCGTGGACGCCGAGGCCCGGGCCGAGGCGATCGCCCGCGAGCAGACGGTCGAGGTGCCGCGCGTCGTGGCCGAGCGCGAGCCCTTCGTGGCGCACCAGATCCTGGGCCGCGTCGAGCGGGTGTCGGGCGCGGGGTCGGGCGCGAGCGTGGCGACGATCGCCTACCCGCTGGCGGCGACGGCCTGCGACCCGGCCCAGCTGCTCGGCGTGCTCTTCGGCAACGCCTCGCTGTACCCGGATGTGGAGTGCGTCGACTTCGACCCCCCGGCCTCCCTGTGCCAGGCGTTGCGCGGCCCGCGCTTCGGCCTGGCCGGCCTGCGCGAGGTGAGCGGCGTGCGCGACCGGGCGCTCACCTGCACCGCCGTCAAGCCCCTGGGTCTCTCGCCGGCGGAGCTGGCCGCCCGGCTGCGCACCTTCGCGCGCGCCGGCATCGACGTGATCAAGGACGACCAGGGCCTCGCGGACCACTCCTTCTGCCCCTTCGAGGAGCGCGTGCGCGCGTGTCTGGAGGCCGCCGAGGAGGTCGCGCAGGAGACCGGACACCGCGCCCTCTACGTCCCCAACCTGATCGGCACCCCGGGGCGCGTGTTCGCCCAGCTGCGCTTCGCCGAGGACGCGGGCGCGCGGGCGGTGATGGCGTCGCCCCTGCTCCTCGGCCTGCCCACCTTCTGGGAGCTCTGCCAGCGACGCGCGTCGGTGCCCGTGATCGCGCACCCCTCCCACGCGGGCGCGCTCCGCTACGCGCCCGAGCTGCTGTTCGGGAAGCTGCTGCGCCTGTACGGCGCCGACGCGGTGATCTTCGTCGGCTTTGCGGGCCGGTTCGGGACGCCGCGCGAGACCTGCGCGGCGATCGCGGCGAACCTGCGGGCGCCGTGGCGGGGTCTGGCCGCGAGCCTCCCGGTCGCCGGAGGCGGGCTCGAGCTCGAGGGCGTCGCCGAAGCCGTCGCCTTCTACGGGCGCGACACGATGCTGCTCGTCGGCGGCAGCCTGCAGCTGGAGGAGGGCGGGATCCTCGAGCGCAGCCGCGCCTTCGTGCGCGCCGTGGGCGAGGCGTCCGCGGGTCTCGTCCGGGAAGGGGCGGTCGCGCCGTGACCCAGGGCACGAGGCCGCGCCCGAAGCTGTTTCGCGCCCTGGGCGCGCACGAGCCGCCTGCGGCGGTAGAGGTGGAGGGCCGCGCCTTCGCGCTCGGAAGCTGCCTGAAGCACGACTCCTGGGCCGCGACCGCGGTCTACCGGTGCGGCGAACGCCGCATCCTGTGCAAGTTCGGCCGCCAGCAGCCGATCCTCGGCGTTCCGGCCCGGTGGCTGGGGCGCGCACTCGCCCGGCGCGAGGGCTGGTTCCTCGAGAACCTCGGCGACCTGCCGAGCGTGCCCCGCTCCTGCGGTCCGGTGCGCGTCGCCGGTGCAGTCGTCGATCACGCCGTGGCGCACGACTACATCGGCGGCCACCCCCTCTCCCGCGACGAGCGGGTGGACGACCGCTTCTTTCCCCGACTCCACCACCTGCTCGACGCGATGCACGGGCGCGGAGTCGCCTACGTGGACCTGCACAAGCGCGAGAACATCGTCGTCGGAGACGACGGTCGGCCGTGGCTCGTGGACTACCAGATCTGCTGGCGGTCGACCGCGGGCCGGTGGGGCCGGCTGTGGCCCGCGCGGCGCGTCTTCGCGTCCCTGTGCGTTGCCGACCGGTACCACCTGATCAAGCACCAGCTGCGCCTGCGACCCGACCAGGTGCCCGGGGAGCTGCGCGATCTCGACCGCCTGCGCCCCTCGCTCCTGCACTGGCACCGGCTCCTGGTGGGCGACCCCTTCCGCGCGCTGCGCCGTCGCATCCTGGTGTGGATGGCCATCCGCTCGGGTGCCGGGCGGGCGAAGAGCGAGGTGTTCCCCGAGGAGTCGGTGCGCCTCGCCCGCGAGCGGAGGGCCTCGCTCGGCTGGCGCGGCGGCGGCTCGGGCGGCCCGGTCTGAGCGCAGCGCGGCGGGCGGGCTCCCGCGCCGCTCACAGCAGCCCGAGCTGACGCGGCTCGCCGAGGGCGTCCTCGGTGTGCTCGCCGGTGGCCTC